>CAZOIX010000331.1:0-5282 GCA_964579685.1 uncultured Mycobacterium sp. | reverse complement strand
TGCCACGGTGGTCGCCGGGGTCGTGTCGTGGCTGTCGGGCGAGCTGCCGCAACGCCAGATCGGCGTCGGATGGGCGGCGTTGCGCTCCCTGCCGCCGGCCGCCACGGAAGCGACGTTGACCATCCTCGACGTCGACGCCCGGTTCAGCGAGATCGGCGCGGTCGCCGGCCCGGGCTCGCAGGCGCGCAGGGCCGACCTCGTCGCCGGGTTGTTCGGCGCGGCCACCGATGTGGAGCAGACGTTCTTGCGCCGCCTGCTCAGCGGTGAGTTGCGGCAGGGCGCGCTGGTCGGGGTGATGGCGGACGCGGTCGCCAAGGCCGCGGACATTCCCGCCGCAGCGGTCCGCCGGTCTGCGATGCTCGGCGGCGCGCTGCCATCGGTCGCCGCGGCCGCCATGACCGGAGGCGAAGCCGCGCTGGAACAGTTCACCCTCACGGTCGGACGACCCATCGGGCCCATGCTCGCCCACACCGCGACCGGCGTGGCCGATGCCCTCGAACGTCTCGGCGGTACAGCGATTTTCGAGGCGAAGCTGGACGGTGCACGCGTACAGATCCACCGCGCCGGCGAGGACGTGTCGATCTACACCCGAAGCCTCGACGACGTCACCGCGCGGCTGCCCGAGGTAGTCGAGGCGACGTTGGCCCTTCCGGTCACCGACATGATCGCCGACGCCGAGGCCATCGCACTGCGGCCCGATATGCGACCGCACCGATTTCAGGTGACGGCGTCGCGGTTCGGCCGTTCCGTCGACATCGAGGCGGCACGCGTGGCGCAGCCACTGTCGATGTTCGTGTTCGACCTGTTGCATCTCGATGGGGCCGATCTGATCGACTCGCCCACCAGTGACCGCATCGCGGCGATGGACGCGGTGGTCCCCGAACTGCATCGGGTGGACCGGTTGGTCACCGAAGACGCCGAGGCCGCGCAGGCGTTTCTCGACAGGACGCTGGCCGCCGGCCACGAAGGCGTGATGGCCAAATCGATGACGGCGTCCTACGAGGCGGGCCGCCGCGGCGCCGGCTGGCTGAAGGTCAAGCCTGTGCATACCCTCGATCTGGTGGTGCTGGCCGTCGAATGGGGGTCGGGCAGGCGCACCGGCAAACTGTCGAATATCCACCTCGGCGCCAGAGACTCGCAGTCGGGTGAATTCGTCATGCTCGGAAAGACTTTCAAGGGAATGACCGACGCCATGCTGGACTGGCAGACCGCTCGTTTCACCGAGTTGGCCGACGGCCCGACAGACGGCTACGTCGTCAAAGTGCGGCCCGAGCAGGTGGTCGAGATCGCGCTCGACGGAGTGCAGACGTCGACGCGCTACCCGGGCGGGATGGCGCTGCGATTCGCGCGCGTGCTGCGCTACCGCGACGACAAGAGCCCGGCCGAAGCCGACACCATCGACACCGTCCGCGCGCTCTACCAGCGCAGCGACTAGCCGCGAGACCGGATCTCGCCGCGTCAGGCCCCGTAGTGCGGTAATCCCGGTTCGCGGAAACGGCGCCCCGTCATCTTTTCGGCACGGATTCGCACGAAATGATCACGTCGCCCAGCAACCCATGGCTCGACGAATACCCCTGCGACTTCGACCAACTCGTCCACATCGGTGACCGGCTCCGCATGACCGACGACGGTCACACTCCACCCTGTGCGTAGTTCGGAGTCCAGTTCGTCGGCCTCGAAGGCGACGACCTGGTTGTCGGCGGCAGCGGATAACTTGCCCCCACCGGCGACACGGAACACCACGTCGTCGCGCCACAGCCGGAAGTTGACCGGCTGCACCGCAGGTAATTCGTCCTCGGTGAAGACAAGACGACCTACCCGCACCCCCTGCAGTAGATCCAGGCACTGTCTGCGGTTGAGGACGTCGAGTTCCTGAGCCTTCGGCATGCTGATCAACCTCCTTGTGACCACTCTCGGCCTTTTGTCAGCGGCGCTCAAGGGGCAGAGGTCCCTAAAGGTAGCGGCTTTGAGACCTCGTGAACAACGTCGGCCGCCGTCGGGTTCGGGTCCGAAACGGAGTCGTTTCAGGTCCAAACGCCCTTGCCCCAAGGTTGCGTTCCGACGCTTCTACCAGCCTAAAAGCCAATGCCGCCGTTTTCGCACCCCGCTGTGGGAGCGATGAAAAGATCGCCACATGGCATCTCCGACCGCTGAATCTGACCGAATAGAGGAAACCCGAGGCGACGTTACGTACATCCGCACCGATAAGGATTTGCCGCCGGTGGCGATCATCGATCGGTCACCGATCACCACCAGGCACAAGATCGTCTTCGGGGTCATCGCGGTGGTGGGCGCCGTTGCGTGGGCGATCATCGCGTTCTTCCGCGGTGAGACCGTGAACGCAGTCTGGTTCGTACTCGCCGCGATCTGCACCTACGTGATCGGGTTCCGGTTCTATGCGCGGTTGATCGAGATGAACATCGTCAAACCCCGCGACGACAACGCCACTCCCGCCGAGATTTTCGAGAACGGCACCGACTACATGCCGACCGACCGGCGGGTGCTGTTCGGTCACCACTTCGCCGCGATCGCGGGCGCCGGACCGCTGGTCGGTCCGGTGCTCGCGATGCAGATGGGCTACCTGCCCGGGACCATCTGGATCATCATCGGCGCGGTGTTCGCCGGCTGCGTCCAGGACTTCCTGGTGCTGTCCATCTCGACCCGACGGCGGGGGCGCTCGCTGGGCCAGATGGCCCGCGACGAACTCGGCGCGATCGGCGGCGCGGCCGCCATCATCGGTGTCCTGGCGATCATGGTGATTCTGCTGGCGGTGTTGGCCCTGGTGGTGGTCGGCGCACTCGCCGAAAGCCCGTGGGGGGTGTTCTCGATCGCGATGACCATCCCCATCGCCATCTTCATGGGCCTCTACCTTCGGTTCCTGCGTCCCGGTCGCGTCTCGGAGGTGTCGCTGATCGGTGTCGTGCTGCTGCTGCTCGCGGTGGCCTCCGGCGGGTGGGTGGCCGGAACCGACTGGGGCGCAGACTGGTTCACGTTGTCGAAGGTGACGTTGTCGTGGTGCATCATCATCTACGGCCTCGCCGCGTCGATACTGCCGGTGTGGCTGCTGTTGGCCCCGCGCGATTACCTGTCGACATTCATGAAGGTCGGCACCATCGCGCTGCTGGCCATCGGCATCCTGCTGGCCCGCCCGATCATGGAGGCCCCCGCCATCTCGTCGTTCGCCTCCACCGGCGCGGGCCCGGTATTCGCGGGGTCGCTGTTCCCGTTCCTGTTCATCACCATCGCCTGCGGTGCGCTGTCGGGTTTCCACGCCCTGATCTCCTCGGGTACCACACCCAAGCTTCTGGAGAAGGAAAGCCAAATGCGACTGATCGGCTACGGCGGCATGCTCACCGAATCGTTCGTGGCGATCATGGCGTTGATCACCGCGGCGATTCTCAACCCGCATCTGTACTTCGTGATGAACGCTCCCGGCGCACAGACCGGCGCGACCGCGGCAACAGCGGCCGATTACGTCAACGGGTTGGGGCTTTCTGGATCGCCCGTCACCGCCGAACAGATCAGTAGCGCGGCGACCAGCGTCGGTGAGGAGAGCATCGTGTCGCGCACCGGCGGCGCGCCCACGCTGGCCTTCGGCATGTCAGAGGTGTTGCATTCGGTCTTCGGCGGCGCCAACCTCAAGGCGTTCTGGTATCACTTCGCGATCATGTTCGAGGCGCTGTTCATCCTGACCACCGTCGACGCAGGCACCCGGGTGGCGCGGTTCATGCTCTCGGACGGATTGAGCAACCTCGGCGGCCCGTTGCGCAAGCTGAAGGACCCGAGTTGGCGTGTCGGAGCATGGCTTTGCAGCCTCGTGGTCGTCGCGGGTTGGGGCTCGATCCTGATCATGGGCGTCACCGACCCGCTCGGCGGCATCAACACGTTGTTCCCGCTGTTCGGCATAGCCAACCAGCTGCTCGCGGCGATCGCGTTGACCGTCGTCACGGTGGTGGTGATCAAGAAGGGCTATCTGAAGTGGGCGTTGGTGCCCGCGATCCCGCTGCTGTGGGATCTGACGGTGACGCTGACGGCGTCCTGGCAGAAGATCTTCTCCGCCGACCCCAAGCTGGGTTACTGGAAGCTGCACAGCCTCTGCCGTGCCGCGCAAGAGGCGGGCACGCTGTGTTCGACGGCGAAAACACCTGCAGACGTCGACAAGATCGTGCGCAACACCTTCATCCAGGGTTCGCTGTCGATCCTGTTCGCGATTCTGGTGGTCATCGTGGTCGCCGCCGGTGTCGTCATGGCGCTGCGCGCCATCCGCGGCGCTGCGCCGCCGACGACCGAGGATGAACCCGTGCCATCCCGGATATTCGCACCGTCGGGCCTGATCGCGACCCAGACCGAGAAGGAGGTGCAGAAGCAATGGGACGCGTTGGGAGAATCGGCCACCAAATCAGTTGGTACTGGGGCTCATTGATGGGCGACAACCACTACCGACGCTACGTCGCACATCGCGCACAAACGCATCCCGGCGAGCCGGTGCTCTCCGAACGGGAGTACTGGCGGATGCGCCACGCGGCCACCGAATCAAACCCCAACCCGCGCTGCTGCTAGCAGCGGCTAACCGGACGCGACGACGCCTTCGGAATCCCACGGCGCCAGAGGCGAATCCGACACTGACCGAAAGGCGTCGGGGACATCGTCGGTGACATGCCACGTCGCCGCCAGCCGGCCCATGCCCACGGCATAGGCGCAGTGCACACCGAGTTCGACGATCTGGTCCTCGGTGAAGTGCCCGCGCAGGTCGTCGTATACGGCGTCGTCGATCGACAGATGGTCGGTGGCGAACAGGTCCGCGTACCGTACCGCGCTGCGCTCGGCGTCGGTGAGGTCATCGGCGTGGGCGGGCTGTTCGAGCGAGCACACCAGCTCCTCGGTGAGCCCGTCGTCGATGGCGCTCTGGTAGCGCACCGACATACAGCTGCGGCACTGGTTGTGGAAAGCGATGCGCAGGCGCACCAGTTCCACAAGCCTCGGGGACAGTGTCCCGGTGGACACGAGTGCGGCCCGCAACGCTCCCAGCGCGCCCGCCACCTCGGGCCGATGGCCGAGAATCGACGCCACGCCGAGGTTGATCCGGTCGCCCTGACCGAGGTCGTCCATCGGGATCGACGCGAAAGCCGCTGAAGGGGCAATTCGGGATTCTGTCACTTTCCCAGTCACCTCACATCGCCGTAGGTTTAGCGCAGGGAACCACCGTAACGCGCGGACCGCGAGAGCTAAACTGTTGGCCATACGGTAAGCGACTACAGAGGAGTGCGGCCGTGAACAAGGAC
>CAZOIX010000330.1:2415-5305 GCA_964579685.1 uncultured Mycobacterium sp. | reverse complement strand
GATCAGCACCCCGAGCACACCCCGCCCCTCGGGCAGGTGCCCGATCCGGTCGCGTGTCTGTTCGTCGATGCCCTCGTAGATGAACTCCAGCAGTTCGTGGTCGTGGCCGCGCACGCCGAGCGCGCCGTACCGGGCGTCGACGAGATCGATGGCAGTGTGCACAATCGTGCGCAGGGTCTCGTCCAGTTCCAGGCCCGACGTGACGACGAGCATGGCGTCGAGTAGACCGTCCAGCCGATCGCGCCCCTCGACGATCTCTTCGACCCGGTCCTGCACTTCCGTGAGCAGTTCGCGTAGCCGCAGCTGCGACAGCGTGTCACGCAGGGGACGCATGCTCGGCTCAGAACTCGGCCTGGGGCCCTCGGTCACAAACGCCATTCTGGCACCAGGCCGGTTGCGGCGCACGCCTTTTGGCGGGCCGTTCAGCTGTCCGCCAGCACACTTCCAGCGAAATTACCGCGACTCCGGAGGCCGGCTTCATTGCATGTCAGGCCATGCTTGACACCGCGGTCCGGCGGGCAGCGCGGCGCCGAGCAAACGCTGTGGTGTTGTCGCTGCGCAGCTTCTGCGCCCGATCGCGGATTCCGCGCATCATCTTCTGCTCCATGAAGAAATGCGGGATGTCGAAAACGACGTGCCCCACCGCGCCGCCACTGCCGCGTACCAGCAGGCGCGTCCAATCGTTGTCCCGATGGAGATGAAAACTCCAGGCGCCCATTGCCTTCTCGCCCCGTTGCACCCGCTCGTAGTCGGCGGGTGAGACCAGCACCAGATGTGACTTGGGCTTCACCGCAGCGACCACCTGCCGCGCATCGTCGCCGTAGCGCCTGGCCATCCACACGGTGTCGCCGACATGGACCTGCTGCCATTCCGGGTGGACCGCGTCGGCGTTGTGGATGTGTGCGCCGACCGCCTGTTCGAGCAGGGAATAACTGTAGAAGCCACCGCGGTCTTCGCCGATCTGTGCCAGCCATGGCCATACCGATTCGACGGGCGCATCGATCGTCACTGCCCGGGTGGTCCTGGGAGTATGCGCGTCCACGAGTTCGTCACCCGGGAGGGCGGCCGCGATCTCATCGTCGTGCGCACCCCATGTGTACATCCGGGGCCGCACCGTGCCGCGGTAGAACTCGACGGCCCACGCCGCCGCCATCAGGCCCGTCAACCACGGTCGTTGTCTACCCATACCGTCACGCTAGGAACGTTCCGCCGGGCGGCGAAGAGTCCAAGGTCCTCACCGATCACGTCCAAAGCGCCCTTATCCTTGCCATTCCCGGCGGCGCAGCATGACGGGATGCGCACGCGTTGGCTCGTGATGGACCCATCGGACGGGAAGTCAACGGCGCCATTTCGCACCCGCGTCGCCGGGGCGGGTCGTTACCTGCCGGCAACGCATCTCACCACCGGTGAGTTGATGGCGAACACTCGTCACCACACCCATATCGACCTCGAGCGCCTGACCGGCATCCATGAACGCCGGGTCTCGGTCGGAGACGAGGATTCCTACAGTCTGGCCACCGCGGCAGCGCGGAACTGCCTGGACAAGGCCCGGTGCCCGGGCGCGTCGATCGATGCGGTGATCAACTGCAGCATCACCAAGTTCCGCAACGGTCTCACGCAATGGCTCGAACCGTCGATGAGCAGCGCGGTGGCCCGCGCCGTCGGAGCCGACACGGCCATGACCTTCGACGTCTCCAACGCGTGCGCGGGAATGCTCACAGGGGTCACCATCGCGAACATCTGGATGCGACAGGGCACCATAGCACGCGCGCTGGTGGTCAGCGGGGAATACTTATCCCAACTCTGGCAGAACGCTGCCCGGCACGTCCACAACATCATGAGCAAGGAACTCGCGTCGCTGACGCTCGGCGACGCGGGGGCAGCGTTGCTGCTCGAGCGCGCTCCCGAGGGAGCCGCATCCATCCGCCTGGCCGGTTTCACGACCTTGGCGGACTACAGCCGGCTATGTCTGGCCTACCCGAAGGGCCACGAACCCGGGGCTCGGATGTTCACCGATGCGCGGGGAATTCACCGGGCGGCAATGGCGAATACCCCGGTGCTGCTCCACGAAGTGCTTGATGCTGTGGGCATTTCGATCAACGACATCGATCATGTCATCACCCACCAAACGTCAGCGCGGGCGATCCGCAAGGGAATGGCCAAGGTCGCCACCGCCTTTGGCGACAGCCCTCAGCACGACGCCGTGATCACCGTCGACCGGTACGGCAACACCGCGTCGACCACACATACGGTGGCGCTGGTCGAGGAACTCGAGGCCGGGCACATCCGACCCGGCGAGACGGTCGCCTTGATCGCGTTGGCATCCGGACTGGAGATCGGGGTCGTACTCCTGACGTTGGACGAGGATCTGGTGGATCGGTATGGGCACAGTCATTGATCGCATCACGTTGACCGAGGCCGGCTGGCGCGGTCGTCGCAGCGCGCTTCGTCTCGCCACGACCGCCGCCAAAGACTGCCTGCGCGCCGCCGAGACAGACGCCCGCGACATCGACCTGCTGATCAACGCGGGCATCTACCGTGACCGAAACCTCGGCGAGCCGGCGCTGGCCGCCATGATCCAACAGGACATCGGTGCCAACCCGGAAGACCCGCACGCCAACGCGCACGGCACGTTCTCCTTCGACGTCGCCAACGGGTCCTGCGGCATCCTCAACGCGCTGCAGATCATTGACGGCTTCCTGCAGTCTCACGCCGTCGACAAGGCGTTGATCGTGGCAAGCGATGCCAACCCCGGACACCGAATGAGCGAAGACTTCCCGTTCTCACCGGTCGCTGCCGCGCTGTTGTGCGGATGGAACGACGAGTACGGCCTTCAACGGATTCATTGGGCGAACGTCGCGGATGATGGCGAAACCTACCGGGCGACAGT
>CAZOIX010000330.1:0-2405 GCA_964579685.1 uncultured Mycobacterium sp. | reverse complement strand
TCGTCGATCATCGCAATGTGCTTCGGTTCGTGGTGTCGGACGACTGCGATGAACGCTTTGCCGCGGCCGCCGCCCTGGCCGTCGAGCGGTGCCTGCGCGATTCGGCACTGCGCCCCGACGAGGTCGACGCAATCGTGGCAGCCCCTGCGCATGGCGATTTCCGGACGAGCCTTGCCGGTCGTCTCGGTGTGGCTGCCGACCGAATCATCGTCGCAGATGACCCGCGGATTCACACCGCGGCGTTGGCGGCGGCGCTTCACCATGTCGCGGACCAGCCTCGTGCGGGCGGGCGGGTCCTCATTGTCGCCGCGGGCGCCGGCGTCACCGCGGGCGCGGCGCTCTACGTGATGCCGAGCTGAGACGGCGTGCCTGCGGGTGCGTTCAGCTGCGCCGCGCGACGATCACGGGACTGTGCGCCGACTGCGCCACGGCACTGCTGACCGAACCCAAGAGCATTCCGGCGAATCCGCCGCGCCCGCGGCTTCCGACGACCACCAGTTGCGCCGACTCGGACTGCTCGATCAGTTGATGGGCCGCGTGATCACGGACCACCACCCGTCGCACCGCAACATCGGGATAGCGTTCCTGCCAGCCCGCCAACCGCTCGGCCAACAGTCGCTCGGCCTGCGGCTGGAACGTCATCCACTCCTCGTTGGGAAATGCGTAGATCGTGGTGTCGCTCCAGGCATGGACGGCCACGATGTCAGCGTGCCTGCGCGACGCCTCGTCGAAGGCGATCGACACCGCGAGCTCAGATGCCGGTGAGCCGTCGACACCCACGACGATCGGCGCGCCGGAGACCGGGGCGCTGTCGTGGATGACGGCGACCGGGCAGCGCGCGTGGTGAACCAGGCCGGCACCCACCGACCCGAGTAGCCTGCGCGCGATCGGTCCCAGGCCGCGCGATCCGACCACGATCAGCTGGGCGTCGTTGGACAACTCGACCAGGCGAGCGACCGCGTTACCCGATATCGCCCGTTCATCGACCGTGAGGCCGCTGGTGCCTGCCACCTCACCGACGACGGCGCGGGCATCCCGCAGGATGCCTTCATTCGCCTCTTCGACTGCCTTCCAGTATGTTTCGGGCGCAGGCACGTCCAGCCACATGTTGGCTTCGCCCGTTGGCAGGATATGCACAAGTGTCAGCGGTACCTCACGAAGCACCGCCTCGGCCGCGGCCCACCGGATCGCCGCAGCGGCACCCGGCGATCCGTCGACACCGACGACGATGCCCTCGGGTGGTGCTGCAAAGCTCATGTCGACTCCCCAACCCCTTATACGACGGTGAATTCGCGATCGGGCTCCGCTCCGAAGACGAATCGCCGACCGGTGATGCTCAGCGGGCGGATGCGCACATAGTGCGTTTTCACCGTCGCGATCCAGGGCAGCAGCTGCGCGCGCTCCGCCTCGCTGATCTCTTCGTCGGTACGCAGCGTACGTGCCGTGCCCTTGACGATCACGCTCCAGCCCTCGGCCACGTTGTGCTCATCCGCCTCGAACAACACGTTGTTGTTGATGACCGCGCTGACCAGCTTGGTGCCCTCCGCGGTCCGGAACAGCACCGTACGGTTCTGCACGACGAAGTTGACCGGGAAGATCGCGGGGTGGTTGTCAACGCTGGTGACGAGTCGACCGAGCGCAACGCGCGACAATAGATTCCAGCATTCGCTCTCCGGAAGAACGGAGACCGGTTGGGTGTCATCGGACATGAACGCGACGCTATCAACTTTCGGGGGCGGCCACCGCGGCCGAAAGTCCCTTCAATCGGTATCCAATGGCCCGCGTGCGACGGCCCGACCACGCCGCGGCGCCGAGCAAGACCGTCACGCCCGCCACGAGTGCAGTTGCCTCAACAAGGCGTTCTTCTTGTAATGATGCTCAGACATCCGAGAAAGAATGTCGTCAAGGACGACAACCGCTTCGTCGATGTGCGGCCCTTTGTTCAGCATCACGCATTCCGCGCTCCCACCCATCGCCGCGTCGCTGATCTCCGCGCGCGACGGCAAGCCACTCTTGGCCAGTTGCTCCAGGACCTGTGTCGCCCAGATCGCAGGCAGGTGCGCGGCCTCACACAACCACAGGATTTCCTCCTGCAACTCGGCAAGTCGTTCTGAGCCGACCTCGACGGCGAGATCGCCGCGCGCGACCATCACTCCGACGCGGGCCCTGCGCATCGCGGCCAGCAGTAACTGGGGCAGCCGCTCAAACGCACGACGGGTCTCGATCTTGAGCACCACGCCAAGATGATCACCGCCGCGCCTTGCCAATTCGTCCTGAAGACGCACCACGTCCGAGGGGTCCTGGACAAAGGACATCTGAACAAGATCGGCGATCTCGACGACGATGGCGAGATCGTCGATGTCCTTGTCCGTCAACGCCGGGATCGGCAGCCCAGTGTCCGGCCC
>CAZOIX010000329.1:0-5305 GCA_964579685.1 uncultured Mycobacterium sp. | reverse complement strand
TCGTCGGGCCGCTGCCAGGCGCTTGGATCGTGGGGATTACCGGTCACAACTGCCAGCGTAAGTGCTAGTGACCTGTGAACCGAGCATTGGCGCGGTGCTTTCGGGCCCCTATTCGCGGTGCCCCTGCAGGCGCATGACAAGCATGTGCGTGGCGCGCATCGCCGACCAATCCGTAACCTGGCTCGCATGAGACTGCGCCGGCCCGTGCGGGGTGTGCTCGCTGTGGTGTGCGCGGCGTTGCTCGTGGGTTCCGGCTGTGCGCGTTTCGATGACGCACAATCGCAGCCGTTCACCACCGAGCCGGAACTGGCGCCCGGGCCGACGTCGACGCCGCCGCCCCCACCCCCGCTCCCGCCGAAGCCATTCCCCAAGGAATGCCCGGCACCCGGCGTGATGCAGGGCTGCCTGGAGAGCACCAGCGGTCTGATCATGCTGCCCGACAGCCAGTCGGCGCTGGTGGCCGAGCGGACCACCGGTGCGGTGAAAGAGGTGTCGGTGCGCGCCGAACCGAAGGTTAAGACCGTCCTGCCGGTCGACGGCAGCGGCGACGGCGGACTGATGGACATCGTGTTGTCGCCGACCTACTCCCAGGACCGGCTGATGTACGCCTACGTCAGCACACCAACCGACAACCGGGTCATCCGCATCGCCGACGGGGACATCCCCAAACCGATCCTCACCGGCATCCCCAAGGGGGCGACCGGCAATACCGGCTCGTTGATCTTCACCAGCCCGACGACGCTGTTGGTGCAGACCGGAGACGCAGGCAATCCCGCGCAGTCGGGCGATCCTCGTTCGATGGCAGGCAAGCTCCTGCGGATCGAACAGCCGACAACCGTCGACCAGGCGCCGACCACGACCGCGCTGTCGGGCCTCGGCGCGGGCGGCGGTATGTGTATCGACCCGTCCGACGCCTCGCTGTACATCACGGATCGCACCCCGACCGGTGACCGGTTGCAGCGCATCACCAAAGACTCGAAGGTGTCGACGGTCTGGAGCTGGCCTGACCGGCCCGGCGTCGCCGGCTGCGCAGCACTGGACGGGACCGTGCTGGTGAACCTGGTGAACACCAAGCAGTCCGTCGCCGTTCGCCTGGCCCCCGAGACCGGCGCCGTCACCGGCGATCCTGAAGTGGTCCGCCAAGACCTGCACGGTCACGCGTGGGCGATGCAGGTGTCGCCCGACGGCAACGTCTGGGGCGCGACCATCAACAGGACGGCCGGCGACGCCGACAAGCTGGACGACGTCGTCTTCCCGCTGTTCCCGCAGGGCGGCGGCTTCCCCCGCACCAACGCCGACAACACCTGATACCGCGTCGCCAAAGCTATGGCCATGGCCTATCAGCTGCAGGCGGCCAGCACCAGTTCGCGCACGCGCGCTGCGTCGGCCTGACCCTTGGTCGCTTTCATCACCGCACCGACGATCGCCCCGGCGGCCTGCACCTTGCCCCCGCGGATCTTCTCGGCGATGTCGGGGTTGGCCGCCAGCGCCTCGTCGACGGCCGCCTGAATCAACGAATCGTCGCGCACTACCGACAGCCCGCGATCGGCCATCACCTGCTCGGGTTCGCCCTCGCCGGCGAGCACTCCCTCGACGACCTGACGGGCCAGTTTGTTGGACAACTTGCCGTCGTCAACGAGCTTGATCACCGCAGCGACCTGGGCCGGGCTAATGGCCAACTCCGACAGGTTCACCCCGATTTCATTGGCCTTCTGCACCAAGAAGTTTCCCCACCAGGCCCGCGCCGCCTCACTGGAGGCACCGTGGCCGACCGTTTCGGCCACCAAGTCGATGGCACCGTTGTTGACCAGATCGCGCATCACCTCGTCGGAGATGCCCCACTCCTGCTGAATCCGCTTGCGGGTCAACCACGGTAGCTCGGGAATGGTGCCGCGCAGCCGCTCGACGAGCTCGGCGCTCGGCGCCACCGGCTCGAGGTCGGGCTCGGGGAAATACCGGTAGTCCTGTGCGGTCTCCTTGCTGCGTCCCGCCGTGGTGTAGCCGTCCTCGTGGAAGTGGCGAGTCTCCTGCGTGACCGTGCCGCCCGCTTCCAGAACTGCTGCCTGGCGCCGCATCTCGTAGCGCACCGCAACTTCGACGCTCTTGAGCGAGTTGACGTTCTTGGTTTCGGTACGCGTGCCGAACTCAGTTGCGCCCTTGAGCTTCAGCGACACGTTGGAGTCACAACGCATGGAGCCCTGATCCATGCGGACATCAGAAACACCCAAGGCGCGCAACAGATCCCGCAGCGCGGTCACGTACGCCCTAGCGATCTCAGGCGCCCGTTCGCCGGTACCTTCGATGGGCTTGGTCACGATCTCGATCAGCGGTACGCCGGCCCGGTTGTAGTCGAGCAGCGAGGTGGTCGCGCCCTCGATGCGGCCGGTGTCACTGCCCAGATGGGTGAGCTTGCCGGTGTCCTCCTCCATGTGGGCGCGTTCGACCTCCACCCGCCATGTGGTGCCGTCCTCGAGTGGCACCTCGAGGTAGCCGTTGACCGCGATCGGCTCGTCGTACTGGCTGATCTGGTAATTCTTCGGCTGGTCGGGGTAGAAGTAGTTCTTCCTGGCGAACCGGCCCCAGGGGGCGATGTCGCAGTTCAGCGCCAGTCCGATCCGGATGGCCGACTCCACCGCGGACTGATTGAGCACCGGCAGGGATCCGGGCAGACCCAGACATACGGGGCACACCTGCGTATTGGGCTCGCCGCCGAACTCGTTGGCGCATCCGCAGAACATCTTGGTGGCAGTGGAGAGCTCGACGTGGACCTCCATGCCCATCACCGGTTCGTAGCGAGCGATGACCTCGTCGTAGTCGAGAAGCTCAGAAGCCGCGACAGTCATGCTTGCGATCCTAGTAAGGCACCTCAGCCGAAGAATTCGGCGGCGTCGTCATAGCGGCTTTGCGGTACCAGTTTGAGCTGTCGCACCGCGTCGGCCAGCGGCACCCGGCCGATCTCCTGGCCACGCAGGGACACCATCATTCCGTACTCCCCGGCGTGGGCGGCGTCGGCGGCGTTCACGCCGAACCGGGTGGCCAGTATGCGGTCATACGGGGTAGGGGTGCCGCCACGCTGCACGTGTCCGAGCACGGTGACCCGCACCTCCTTGCGAATCCGCTTCTCGACCTCGACGGCCAGCTGCTGCGCGACCCCGGTGAACCTCTCGTGCCCGAACTCGTCGGTTCCGCCTTGGCGCAACGGCATTGAGCCCTCCGCGGGCTTGGCGCCCTCGGCCACCACACAGATGAAATGGGCATCGCCGCGCACGAAACGCTGCTTGATCAGCCGGCAGACCTCGTCGACGTCGAACGGCTGCTCGGGGATCAACGTCATATGCGCCCCCGACGCCAGTCCCGCGTTCAACGCGATCCATCCGGCGTGCCTGCCCATCACCTCGACCAGCATCACCCGCTGATGCGACTCGGCTGTGCTGTGCAACCGGTCGATCGCCTCGCTGGCCACACCCAGCGCCGTGTCGTGGCCGAATGTCACGTCGGTGCAGTCGATGTCGTTGTCGATCGTCTTGGGCACGCCCACGACCGGGACGTTCTCCTCGGACAGCCAGTGCGCGGCAGTCAGCGTGCCCTCGCCACCGATGGGGATCAGCACG
Organism: uncultured Mycobacterium sp.; assembly: GCA_964579685.1. Lineage (GTDB taxonomy): Bacteria > Actinomycetota > Actinomycetes > Mycobacteriales > Mycobacteriaceae > Mycobacterium. Next base: position 1,694 of record CAZOIX010000329.1, on the reverse strand, counting down.
TCGATCCCGTTGTCGTCGAGCGTCTGCTTGATCTGGTCGAGACCCGCCTTGAGCTTGTCCGGGTGCACCCGCGCGGTGCCCAGCATCGTGCCGCCCTTGGCCAGCAGCCGGTCGTTGCGGTCGTCGTTGGCCAGCTGGATCCGACGGTCTTCGAGTAGGCCTCGCCAGCCGTCCAGGAACCCGACGACCGACGAGTGGTAGCGCACGTCGCACGTGCGCACCACCGCCCGAATCACCGCATTCAGTCCAGGACAGTCGCCGCCACCGGTGAGTATTCCGATCCGCATCTGTCCATCCTCTCCTGTCAGAGCGCTGTTGGCAGCGGACCTCGGGCAACTTCATAGGCGGCGCCGACCCGGTAGAGCCGGTCATCGGCCAGCGCAGGGGCCATGATCTGCAGGCCGACCGGCAGGTCGTCGTCGGGCGACAGCCCCGACGGCACCGACATCCCGCAGTGGCCGGCCAGGTTCAGCGGCAGTGTGCACAGGTCGAACAGGTACATCGCCAGTGGATCGTCGACCTTCTCTCCCAGCCGGAACGCCGTCGTCGGGGTGGCCGGCGAGATCAGCACATCGACCTTCTGATAGGCGTCGTCGAGATCGCGCGCGATCAGCGTCCGGACCTTTTGCGCCTGGTTGTAATAGGCGTCATAGTAGCCCGCCGACAAGGCATAGGTGCCGATCATGATGCGGCGCTTCACTTCTGGGCCGAATCCCGCGGCACGGGTCAACGCCATCACTTCCTCGGCGCTGTGTGTGCCGTCGTCGCCCACTCGCAGCCCGTAGCGCATGGCGTCGAAACGCGCGAGGTTCGACGACACCTCCGACGGCAGGATGAGGTAGTACGCGGGCAGCGAGTAGTCGAAGTGTGGGCAGTCGACCTCGCAGACCTCGGCGCCCAGCGCGGTGAGCTGGTCGACGGCGGCATTGAACGACGTCAGCACCCCGTCCTGGTAGCCCTCGCCGCGCAACTGCTTCACCACACCGATCCGTACACCCGTCAGGTCGCCCGCCGCCCCGGCCCTGGCCGCCGCCACGACATCGGGGACGGCGGCCTCCACCGACGTCGAGTCCTTCGGATCGTGGCCGGCGATCACCTCGTGCAGCAGCGCGGTGTCGAGCACCGTGCGCGCGCAGGGCCCGCCCTGGTCCAGCGACGATGCGCACGCGATCAGTCCGTATCGCGACACGGTGCCGTAGGTCGGCTTCACACCGACCGTCGCGGTCAACGCCGCGGGTTGACGGATCGACCCGCCGGTGTCGGACCCGATGGCCAGCGGTGCCTGGAACGCCGCCAGTGCGGCCGCACTACCGCCTCCAGAACCCCCTGGCACCCGGTCGGTGTTCCACGGGTTGCGGGTCGGACCGTAGGCGGAGTTCTCGGTCGAGCTGCCCATCGCGAACTCGTCCATGTTCGTCTTGCCCAGAATCGGGATGCCCGCGGCGCGCAGCCGCGCGGTGACCGTCGCGTCGTACGGCGACGTCCAGCCCTCGAGGATCTTCGACCCGCAGGTGGTCGGCATGTCGGTGGTGGTGAACACGTCCTTGAGCGCCAACGGCACGCCGGCCAGCGGCGACGGCAGCGGCTCGCCCCCAGCGACCAGCGCATCTATCCGCGCCGCTTCGGCCAGGGCCGTCTCGCCGGCGACGTGCAGGAACGCGTGGTAGTCGCCGTCGGTGGCCGCGATCTGGTCC
>CAZOIX010000328.1:0-5306 GCA_964579685.1 uncultured Mycobacterium sp. | reverse complement strand
AGACCGGAACGGTCGCCGGCGGCCAGGCCCTCACCGACGCCACCCTGGTCCTTGATGGTCTCGCCGCCAACCAGCCACCCGAGAGGCTGCATCTCCACGTCGCTGAACTCCACGGAACCAGCTACATCGACACCGGACGAACCGACGGGAAAGTCATTCGCATCCACCGCGGCGCCTGGTCGATCATCGACACTGCCCCGGTACGGTTCTTGCGCACCAAGCTGACAGCGGCGATGCCGCTACCGCCCCCATCCGGCGATGTGAACGGGTTGTGGGATTTCATCAACATCGCCTTTGAAGACCGTCCCGTGTTGCTCGCAGCGCTCATCGCCGCATTGATTCAGTGCGATGTGCCGCATCCGGTCCTGGCGCTCTTCGCCGAGCAAGGCAGCGCCAAGACCACGACAACGCGCATGCTGGTCGACCTCATCGACCCCGCCCCCGTTGCGCTGCGCCAGCCGCCTCGCGACGCCGAATCCTGGGTGACCGCCGCCGCCGGCTCGTGGGTTGTCGCCCTCGACAACCTGTCAGCGATCCCGCCTTGGTTGTCGGACTCGCTGTGCCGCGCCGCCACCGGCGACGGCAACGTCAAACGCGCGCTCTACACCGATGCTGACTTGGCCGTGGTCAAGTTTCGGCGCTGCGTCATCATCAATGGCATCGACGTCGGAGCGGTGCGACCCGACCTCGCCGAACGCATGGCGATGATCGACTTGCGACGCATAGAGCGTCACATGCGACAGCCGGAGGCCACGATGCGACAACTGTGGCACGCGGCTCTACCTGGCATTTTGAGTGGGCTACTCGAACTGGCCGCGACTGTTCATCACCGTCTGGAAACGCTGGTGATAGATGATGCGCCACGGATGGCGGACTTCGGTCGCGTGCTGGCGGCGGTCGACCAGGTTTTGTCGACTGATGGCTTACGGCGCTACACCTCACGCGCGGACCAACTCTCGGAGGACAGCCTGGCAGGCAACCCGTTCATCGATCAGCTGCGCCAGCACGTCCGAGAACCGTTACGCAGCCAGTCCGGCGCTGACCTACACACCGCCGTAACCCCTGCTGGCGACCATTGGCGACGCCCGAAGGAATGGCCCCGCAACGGCCGCGAGGTGACAAGTCTGCTCCGCAGACACGCACCGGCGCTGCGGAAACTGGGATGGGTGATCGAAGACGACGGGGCCCGCAACCATCGCAACGTTCTGCTCTGGACGATCTATCCGCCGTCCGAAGATGTCGCGGTCCTCCGAGCCTCGCAATCCTCGCACCCCTCGCTGCGACGGCCCACCCCTTCCTCGATCACTGTCGCTGAGAACCACGCGGCTCGCCCTGACGACGAACGCCACGACGACCTCTCCGCGTAGCAATCCCACATTCGACGAGTTGTCAGTGCCTACGGGCATTATCAGGACAAGCCGTAAGGGAGCAGCCGCGATGAGTCTCGACGACGATCTGGAGAAACTGGCCACCGCCGCGATCAGCGACTGGCCCGCGATCACCTTGTGCGGCCAACTCGATGCCGCGATCCAAGGCCTCTACCGAACACATCTGCCGTTCCCACCCTCCTGGACCCCCGACGAACACGAGGAGTTCATCAAGGAACACGCCGACACCGACGCACAACAGCTGGCCACCCAATTCGACGACACCATCGACACCGTGGTCGACGACTTCGGCCGACAGAACGGCTACCTACCGCAGAGTGAAGATGCATCAGAGGTGATCTCCGCCGCACGCAAGACCATGGTCTACGAGTTACTGGCCAGCATCGAACATATGAAAGGTGAACTCGCCCGGCTGACGATCCACACTGCAGGCCGTAGCGCAGCCAGCATGACCGGATGCAGCCCCGCCGCACGACGATCGCATAGAAACACAATCCGCAGGCTTCGCCGAACGACGTGATTTCTCACCAATCGCGGTGCGGACGAACAGCATTGGACAGGTCACGGGCGGCCATCAAGGTAACACGATCCAGCTTCTTGAGTCGGGCTTGCTCTGCTACCCGAGCGAGCACCCTCCGTAGCGCCTCACCGTCTTCCAAGACGTCGCTGGCGGCATCCATCGGTGCGTCGGGTCGGTGCGGGTCGGGCGTTCCTTCAGGTTGCTTCTGCGGTGCAGCGGCTTTCGGGACTTCGATCACGCGAATAGGCTCCCCGAAGCGCTCCGCCGCCATGCGGGCCGCCGATGCGTCCCGACGACAGGTATCCGTGCAATACAGCCGGCGGCGGCCACGCCGGGGCGAAGCTTCCTCATCAAGCATCACCGCATCGCAGCGAACACACCGAGTCGGATCGTAAGCACCATTCCCGCTCGCCCCGCACGCAGTCCTCTCGACACCGTCGGAAGTCGGATCAACGCCCACGTCAGCCTCCGCGACTTCGGTATCACCGGATTTCGACCGTGCGGCCCTCGAACGTATTGGCCCGGGTCCACCCTTGCCTTCGGCCCGCGCCCGACGTAGCTCGGACTGGATATCGCGGACATCGACACCGACAAGCTCAGCGACCTGCGCAACGGTCAGTCCACGGCCACGCATCTGCCCGACCAACGCCAACAGACTACAAAAGTGACCTGCCCGACGCTTTACCGCATCGGCGCGGATATTTTCCGCCGCCTGGTCGAAGCGCCGACGTTCCCACGTATCGACAGCGCCGACTCGGTGCAGCGCTGCGCGGATAGACTCGGCGTCAGCCGCATTGACGAGATCACGCCGGGCCCTATCCTCGTTCTTCTTGCGCTGTCGTTCGACCGCTCGAAGTCTCGCCTTCAGCGTCTCGTTCGCACCCATTCCTGCAACCTACGAACCAACGGACGGAATAGTCCACCACCACAGCCACATTGGCGATCCGTTTAGACCCTTGGAATAGAGACGTGTTCGTAGACAAGCTCGAGAAGTCGCGAAGCCACACCACATCTGTGCCGAACGCACCTGCGATTCGTCGACCTGATCCTCACGGCCATCGAGGTCGCCAATCGTGATCAGGCGAGCTAGTTCAATTCCGAAAAGGACATCACGCAGCGGATCTCGTCGATCGAGACGTCCTCCCCAAGCGCAGCGGCCGAGGCAATGAAGTCGAGATCAGCACCGTGATCGTGCGCCAGCTTGACCGCAGTTCCGTAGTCGATCAGCGATTGCATGAGCCTCCCGACAGCGGCAGTAACTTCCTCGTCGTTCGCCACACGCGGAGCCCCCGAGCGATGCCCGTCGTCCCACACGTCATCCCACACGTCGGCAGTAGACAGGACAGTCGCCTGCCGCATACGGCCTATCGCGCTCACCAGGGCGACTCGCTCCATCACCACACGTCTGGAACTCATCAACTCCCCTGCCGCCTCAAGCGCTGTCGCCCTTTTCGCTTTCTTCGACCTCTTCGCCATGGCCGAACACTAGGTTCACGGCGAACCTCCGGGCCACCACCTCAGCCACATTCGACATGTACCAATTTCCGCATGCCCGCACGGGCCGTCCTCAAGTACCGAACCTCGAACCGCCAGATACCGCAACGGGTCTACTCGCTCACGCAATCAGTCGCGTCCACCTCCGTCCTCCCAACAGACCACATTGGCCGCCACCTCGCGCCCACACACCTCTTGCATTCTGGGCGGTGATCCGCTGATTTTCGACGGACGAAATTCGTTCTCCGGTTCACGCGGCCCAGGTGACTGGCGCGAATTCATGTACCGCTCGGACCCGATGTGGATAGAGGCCGTGGTTCAGCACCGAGATTCGTACACCATGGCGCACCATGCGCATCGAGAGTCGTCGGGCAGTCGAAATCCCTCTGCGAGCACGTCAACGGCACAACCTGCCACACGAAGTCGGCGTACCGGCGCTGTTGAACCCGGCGCCTCCTCATTTCTCGGTCACGACACTTACGGCGGGGACGTCCTGAGCTGTCTACGGGCGGATCCTCCGCCGATATGGTTGATGTCCCGGCTACTACTCAGGGATCAAATCTTTCCGCGGTCGAACGTACTTCGCATCCGGCTCTAGCCTGCGATCGGAGTTGGGTTAAACGGCTCCACCTTGAGCATTTGAGGGATGCTGTGGTTGCCGACAGAGCCGCCCCGTGCCGGTATCAGGTGACTATCTGCCTAGACGGACGGCGCGGCCCGTCTGACCGCCGCGTGGTTCTGGGCTTCGCCTGGTCGCCACCGTAATCCCTGGTCTCACAGTGGGCGGCGAGGAAATCGTCGACGATGTTCGCGCAGTCCTTGTGGGTTACGGTGCGAATCCCGGTCATGCGTGCGAAGGCCAGCGGGCCGACGAGTTGGCACAGCGCCAATTCAAGGTCGAAGTCGTCGAGTTCGGCTCGAGCTTTATCGTCCTTGAGGAGCGCATCGAACGGTTGTCGGTACTGGTCGACGACTCGGGCCCGCAGAGCCCCGGATGCGTGGCGATCCTCGGTCTCGTCTTTGGCACCGGTCGGCCCGAGTGAGAGCCATGCCAGGGTGGTGACGTGCAGCGGGGCGTCGTTGAACAGGGCGGCTTGGCGGCTGAGCAGCTCAATGAGTTGATCGCGCAGGGAACCGCTGGTCGGTGCCGGTGTGGTCACCTGCGGCAGCAGCCGCTCAAACGTCGCGGCAAGCAGATGCGACGAGCTCTGAAAATGCCGATAAAGGGTGGTACGGGCAACCTTGGATGCTTTGGTGACAGCATCGATGGTGACGGCCTCGACGCCTCCGGTGCTCAGAAGCGTTGCGGCAGCGTCTAATAACCGGTTGCGTGACCGTATCCGCCGCGGGTCGATGTCGTCATCATCGTGCAGGGATGGCTGACTGCTGTCGCTCACGGGGTCACCTCGGCGGTCGATTTCAGGCGATGTCGCGCACAGCAGTCTAGCAGTTGTGGTACCAAGAGTATCGCAGCGAAACTAGATGTACCGGGAGTGTCCTCGTGCCAGATAGTGCAGTGCCGTCGGAACGGCTACCTTCGCACACCCCGACGTGCATGGGGTGCGGCCCGGCCAACCCACATGGCCTGCATTTGGAGGTCCACCGCAGTGCGGATTCGGTGTATGCCGATGTCACGTTCGACGAGCGTCACATTGGAGCCCCGGGCTTGGCGCATGGTGGGGCGGTGGCCGCTGCCTGCGATGACGTGCTGGGCTTTACGTTGTGGATCGCCGGAACCCCGGCGGTGACGCGCACTCTGACGGTGGAGTACCTGCAGCCAGTGCCGTTGCATCAGCCCCACCGGATCACCGCGCACATCAGCGCCCGTGAGGGGCGGGCGCTGCATATTGCGGCGACCGGGACCTGTGAGGGGGTCACCCGGTTCACTGCGAGCGCAGTGTTCG
>CAZOIX010000327.1:0-5312 GCA_964579685.1 uncultured Mycobacterium sp. | reverse complement strand
GTCTGTGGACCTTCGACGGCGTCGAGGGACGGTCCGAGGTGCCGCTGGGCCCGCTGGCTGACGAGGTCAACGGCACGCCGAGGACGGCGGCGTTGACCGCGGAGCTGGATGGCCAGACCGCCTCCGACGGCGGCGCCGTGTCGTTCACCACGCTGCGGCTGATCTACGAACAAGCAAAGGCGAATCTCCGCCAGGGCCAGAACAATTCGATCCTGGTCATCACCACTGGGCCGCACACGGACCAGTCACTGAACGGCTCCGGTCTGGAGTCCTACATTCGCGGAGCATTCGACCCCGCCCGGCCGGTGGCGGTGAACGTGATCGACTTCGGCGCCGACGCCGATCAGCCGACCTGGGAGTCGGTCGCGCAACTGAGCCGTGGCAGCTATCAGAACCTGGCCGGCTCGACGGGACCGCAGTTGACGTCGGCGATCGCGACCTTCCTGTCCTAGTGGGTCGCCGTCGACAGCAGGCTCAGCGCGGCATGGGTGTACGCCTCGGGCACCTCGACCTGTAGGTAGTGTCCGACACCGGGAAGCTCGACAACGGCCGCGGCGGGCCGCAGCTCGCGCAACCCGTCGAGCACGTTCGTGGTCGCGACGGGGTCATCGAGTGCCCACAGAAAGCTCAGCGGCTTGGGCCAGTCCCGCACCGCACCGTGCCACCGCGAGGCATAGCGGACCCGTTCGTCGAGGTAGGAGATCAGCAGGTGCGCGATCCGGTGCCCGTCGTTGTGCGACCACAGCGCCCACTGCGCGTGTCCCTCCGCGTCGGTCATCGGATGGTCGGCACTGAACAGCCTGCCGAAGGCGCGGGTGAACGACGACTCGTTGGAGAACCGGGCCAGGGCCGGTCCCAGTGGGCTGCGAAGCAGCTTCTGCGCGGGCCGCAGGCTGGCCCTGTGCAGGATGACGCTCCCGTTGCTGATCACCGCGCGTTGCAGTTCGAACGGCAATTGCCCCTGCAGATCTCGCGCCAGCAGTTCAGTGGTCACCGACGTACCCATGTCGTGCGCGAGCAGGACCACCGGACCAGGTGTCGTCTCGGCCACCACCGCCGCCACGATGTCGGCCTGCTCGAGCAGGCTGTAGCGGTGCGGACGCGGCTTGTCCGAGAGCCCGAATCCCAGGAAGTCCAGCGTCAACCACGCCCGGCCGGTCAGGTGCCCGACCACCTGCCGGTAGTCATATGAGCTGGACGGATAACCGTGCAGCAGCAGAATCGTCGGACCGTCGCCCGGTGCCGAACGGACGAAGACGCGACCCGCCGGAGTGTTCAACATGGTGCCGCCGTCGCGCCACTCTGCCACGCTGGGGGGTAACACTTGACGAACCGTATCAACACCGGTGAAAGAGGGGCCGCAATTGCACATCGATTTCACGCCCGATCCGCAGCTGTACCCGTTCACATCCCGGTGGTTCGAGAGTTCCCGTGGCCGCGTGCACTACATCGACGAAGGTGCCGGTCCGGTGATCATGTTCTTCCACGGCAATCCGACATGGAGTTTCCTCTACCGCAACATCATCGCCGGGTTGCGTGACCGGTTCCGGTGCATCGCCCCCGATTACCTCGGCTTCGGACTCTCCGAGCGCCCCTCCGGTTTCGCCTATCGGATCGACGAGCACGCCGCGGTGATGGGCGAATTCGTCGATCACCTCGAACTCGATCACTATCTGACCATGGGCCAGGATTGGGGCGGCCCCATCAGCATGGCCGTCGCCACCGAACGTGCCGACCGCGTGCGCGGCGTCGTGCTCGGCAACACCTGGTTTTGGCCTACCGCCGACCTGACGCCCAGAATGTTTTCCACGGTGATGGGCAGCCCGCCGATGCAATGGGCGATCACGAAGCGAAACTTCTTTGTGGAAAGGCTGCTTCCGGCCGGCACCGCCACCGAGTTGGACGACGCGGTGATGGATCACTACCGCAGAGTTCAGCCGACACCGGAGGCGCGCGCGGGGGTGGCACGCATGCCCAAGGAGATCCTGGCGGCCCGCCCGCTTCTGGAAAGGCTTGGCCGCGACGTGCCCGCCAAGCTCGGATCCAAACCAGCACTGCTGGTCTGGGGCATGAAGGACTTCGCTTTCCGGCCAGGCCCCAACCTGCCCCGCATGCGCACCACGTTTGCAGACCACGTCGTCGTGGAACTGCCGGGCGCCAGCCACTTCATCCAGGAGGATGCGCCGGCACGCATCACCGAGGCGATCGTCGACCGCTTCGGCTGAGAAGATCGATCGATCAGGCGAACGCCTCCACCGGCGGACACGAGCACATCAGATTGCGATCGCCGTATGCGCCGTCGATGCGACGCACCGGCGGCCATACCTTGGGACGGAAGCCCTTGCCGAGCGGATAGGCGGCCTGCTCGCGGGTGTACGGATGGTCCCAGTCGGCCACCAGCAGGCATTCCGCGGTATGCGGAGCGCCGCGCAGCGGATTGTCATCGACAGACCAGGTACCCGCGGCGACAGCGTCGATCTCCCCGCGGATCGCGATCATCGCGTCGCAGAACGCATCGACCTCGGCAAGACTCTCGCTTTCCGTCGGCTCGACCATCAGCGTTCCCGCGACCGGGAAGCTCATGGTGGGAGCGTGAAAGCCATAGTCCGCCAGGCGCTTTGCCACATCGTCCACGGTGACGCCGGTCTGCTTGGTGATGCCCCGCAGATCCAGGATGCACTCGTGGGCCACCATGCCGTTCTCGCCGGTGTACAGCACCGGGTAGTACTCGTCGAGGCGACGGGCGATGTAGTTGGCCGATGCGATCGCAGTCAGTGACGCCGCCCGCAGCCCGTCGGAGCCCATCATCCGGATATAGGCCCAGGTGATCGGCAGGATGGATGCGGATCCGTAGGGTGCCGCCGACACCGCCAGCTCATCGCCGAGTTCGTCGGCCAGCGGATGCCCCGGCAGGTAAGGCGCGAGATGCCCGCGGACCGCCACCGGCCCGACGCCGGGACCACCGCCCCCGTGCGGGATGCAGAACGTCTTGTGCAGATTCAGATGGCTGACGTCACCACCGAACCGTCCGGGGCGTGCCAGCCCGACCAGCGCGTTGAGGTTGGCGCCGTCGACATAGACCTGGCCCCCCACATCATGCACCGCAGCGCAGATGTCGGCGACATCGTGCTCGTAGACACCGTGCGTCGACGGGTACGTGATCATCAGCGCTGCAACATTTTCGGCGTGCTCAACGACCTTGGCGCGCAGGTCGTCGAGGTCGACGTCACCGTTGTCGCGGCAGCCCACCACCACGACCCGCATTCCCGCGAGCGCGGCCGAAGCGGCGTTGGTGCCGTGCGCGGAGGACGGGATGAGGCAGATGTTGCGCTGCGACTCTCCGCGGCTGAGATGGTAGGCCTGGATGGCCAGCAGACCGGCGTACTCCCCCTGCGAGCCCGCGTTGGGCTGAAGTGACACGGCGTCATAGCCGGTGATACCGGTCAGCCACGTCGTCAGATCGGCGATCAGCTTGCGCAGACCGGGAGTGTCCGACGCCGGGGCGAACGGATGCTGCCGGGCGAATTCAGGCCAGGTGATGGGCTCCATCTCGGCCGCCGCGTTGAGCTTCATGGTGCACGATCCGAGCGGAATCATGCTGCGGTCCAACGCAATATCCTTGTCCGCCAGTGACCGCAGGTAGCGCATCATCTCCGTCTCGGTGCGGTACTTCGTGAACGCGGGATGGGTCAGGAATTCCGATGAGCGGGTCGCGATGGAGGTGCTGCCGACCGCATCCGCCGCGGTCGTTCCGAACGCCGAGAGCACAGCATCGACATGCTGGGCGGAGGTGGCCTCGTCGCAGGACATCGACACGTGGTCGTCGTCCAGGGGCCAGATGTTCACACCGCGGGCCTTGGCTTTGTCGCAGATCTCGGCGGCCCTGCCAGGCACCCGGGCCAGCACGGTGTCGAAGAACGCATCGTGGACGACCTCGACGCCGCCGTTGATCAACCCCGCGGCCAGCGCCCGTGCGTGCCCGTGTACCCGCCGCGCGATGGCGGTCAGCCCGTCCGCACCGTGATAGCTCGCGTACATCGCCGCCATCACGGCCAGCAGCACCTGTGCGGTGCAGATGTTGCTGGTCGCCTTGTCCCGCCGGATGTGCTGTTCGCGCGTCTGCAGCGCCAACCGGTACGCCGGCGCGCCATCGGCATCGAGCGACACTCCGACCAGGCGTCCCGGCAATTGTCTGGCGTGCTTGGCGTGCACGGCCAGATAGCCGGCGTGTGGTCCTCCGAATCCCATTGGCACACCGAACCTCTGGGTGCTACCGAACGCGACGTCGGCTCCGATCTCACCGGGCGGGGTGATGAGCGTCATCGCGAGCAGATCGGCGCCGATGGCCACCAGCGCACCGCGCTCGTGTGCCTGGGTCACCAACTCGCGCCAGTCGACCACGGCGCCGCCGGCACCCGGCAGTTGGGCGACGACCCCGAAGAACTCGCCATCGGGCAGGCCCCGCCGCAGATCGGCCGTGACGATCTCGATGCCGAGCGGCTGCGCGCGGGTCGCGAGCACGGCAGCGGTCTGCCGATACACGTCTGAATCCACGACCAGCCGGTTCGACGACCCACGCACCGCGCGGTGCAGCAAGGTCATCGCCTCGGCGGCGGCGGTGGCTTCGTCGAGCATCGAGGCGTTGGCGACCTCGAGTCCGGTGAGATCACAGACCATGGTCTGAAAGTTCAGCAAGGCTTCGAGTCGGCCCTGACTGATCTCCGGCTGATACGGCGTATAGGCGGTGTACCACGCCGGATTCTCAAGTATGTTGCGGCGCAACACCGGCGGGGTGAGCGTGTCGAAATAGCCCTGACCGATCATCGACACCGCGACGGTGTTCGTGTCGGCGAGCGCACGCAGTTCTGCCAGCGCCTCGTCCTCGGTGGCGGCCGGCGGGAGATGATCGAGACCGGGTGCCACCTGATCTACGGTCAGCGCGTCGAGGATGCCGGCGGGCAACGCCTTTTCGGCAAGCTCGTCGAGCGAACTCACGCCGATGGTGGTGAGCATGGTGGCGACGGCGTCGGCGTCAGGTCCGATGTGGCGCGCGGCGAAGGTGAAAGGATTGGTTCCCGAATCGAACGTTGCGGACACCTGCGATTACTCCAGACGCGTGAGGGTCAGAACCGTTGGTTCCTCTCCCTCTGTCGTCGGCGCCTGAGAGATTCGGCGACTCGCGGTGAGCGCGATGATCGCCTTTCCCCATCGGCGGATAGGTCTGGCCTACCACTTTCCAGAGGCATCGGGGCCGTGCGCGGTCCGGGGTGCCTGAGAGGTTGACGGAGAGGTGTTGCTCCTTCGGCGTCCGT
>CAZOIX010000326.1:0-5313 GCA_964579685.1 uncultured Mycobacterium sp. | reverse complement strand
CGCCTATGGGGTAGACGTCGCCGTTCCTGGGTCCCAGCGTGCCGTCGTCACCTCCGGAGGCTTCCCAAGCCGCCGTGATCGCGGCGTTCGCATCGGCCTCTGGCTGCGCGATCGCGGCCGGTGCCAGCAAAACGGCCATCGACACCGCCAGCAAAGCGATGAACCCTCGATGGGTCACCGTGCGGCGTCGACTCTCCTGCCCGCTCATTCGCCCTCCCGCGGTCGGCGGAAATTCCATCAAAAGCCTCGCGCTCGTCAACTGTCCTTTAGATGACGTCAATAACGAAAGGAACACGCCCAGTCTGGGACGAAAATACCCCGGCGTTGGCCAAAAGCTTTGGATCTCACGCCCAAAGTGCCCAATCGCGTTGCCGCGACTCGTCGCGCGCGGCCCTAAACTCTGGGGTCATGCCGCCCACCACCAGCCTCGCGCACTGGGGCGCATTCACCGCTGACGTCGAATCCGGCGAAATCGCCTCCGTCATCCCATTTGACGGCGATGTGGACCCTTCTCCGCTGCTCGGGAATCTGCCCGGCTCGATCCGCCATCGATCGCGAATCGCCACTCCCGCCGTGCGGCGCGGTTGGCTGCGCGACGGTCCCGGCGCCACCACCTCGCGCGGCGCCGACGAATTCGTCGCTGTGTCTTGGGATGACCTCACCACGTTGCTCGCGGGCGAACTTCGGCGCGTCGTCGACCTCTACGGCAACGAGGCGATATACGGCGGCTCATACGGATGGTCCAGCGCCGGCAGGTTCCACCATGCCCAAAGCCAGGTCCATCGCTTCCTGAAATTTCTTGGCGGATATACCTTTTCGCGGCACTCGTACAGTCTTGGTGCGACGGGTGTGATCATGCCGCGAGTCGTCGGGACGCACGACGATCTGTTCAAACGTTCCACCGAGTGGGAGGTCATCGTCGAACACACCGATCTACTGGTGTGTTTCGGCGGGCTCGCCCTGAAGAACACGGGAATCAACCACGGCGGAACCACCGCGCACCCCGCCCGCGATGCGCTGCGCCGATTCCGGGACAGGGGCGGACGCATCGTGTCGGTGTCGCCACTGCGCGATGACGTCGACGGCGACTGTGAATGGTTGGCGCCGGTACCGGGCACAGATGTCGCGATCATGGCCGCACTTGCGCATGTGCTGGCCACCGAATCGCTGGCCGACCGCGATTTCCTGAGCCGCTACTGCACGGGATATGAGCAGTTCGAACGCTACCTGTTCGGCGTCGATGACGGAGTGCCGAAATCGCCGCAGTGGGCATCGCAGATCTGCGGACTACCGCCCGACACGCTCGTGACGTTGGCCCGACGGATGGCCTCATGCCGCACCATCGTCACCGTCAGCTGGTCGTTGCAGAGAACACGGCACGGCGAGCAAGCGCCGTGGATGGGACTTACCCTCGCGGCGATGCTCGGCCAGATCGGCCTTCCCGGAGGCGGTTTCGGGCACGGCTACGGGTCCATGAACGAACCGGGGCTGCCGCCGCTGCGCTGCAGGCTGCCGTCACTACCGCAGGGGCTCAACCCGGTTCACACGTTCATCCCCGTCGCGGCCATCAGCGACATGCTGCTTCATCCAGGCGAGGAGTTCGACTACAACGGGCGACGTTTGACCTATCCCGACATCAAGTTGGTCTACTGGGCCGGCGGCAACCCGTTCCACCACCACCAGAACATTCCGCGCCTACGCCGGGCACTGGGCCGTGTCGACACCGTGGTGGTCCACGAGCCGTACTGGACGGCGATGGCCAAGCACGCCGACATCGTGGTGCCGTCGACCACCGCGTACGAACGCGACGACTACTCGGGTTCGCGGAACGACCCGGTGTTCATGGCGATGCCGGCGCTCGCCGAACCGTACGCGCAATCCCGGGACGACTACACCACGTTCGCGGCGCTGTCGCGGGAGCTGGGCTTTTTCGAGCAGTTCACCGAGGGCCGCACCGCCAGGCAGTGGCTGGCACATCTCTACGACACATGGGCCGCCGGACTGGATTTCGTCGTGCCGACCTTCGACGAGTTCTGGCGCTCGGGCCGATTGCGGTTGCCGACAGAACCCGGGCTGACGCTGATGGACGACTTTCGCGCCGACCCGGTGACACACCGGCTCGGCACCCCGAGCGGGCGCATCGAGATCTTCTCCACCGACATCGACGGATTCGGCTACGACGACTGCGCCGGTCATCCCACATGGTATGAACCGACGGAATGGCTCGGCGGGGCGCGCGCGGCCTACTACCCCCTGCACTTGCTGGCCAACCAGCCGGCGTCTCGACTACACAGCCAGCTCGATGGCGGATCGACCAGTCAGGCGTCGAAAGTGCAGCAGCGCGAACCGATCCGGATACACCCGACCGACGCGGCACATCGCGGACTGGCCGACGGAGACGTGGTGCGGGTCTTCAATGACCGCGGCGCCTGCCTGGCCGGGGTGGTGATCGACGATCGGGTGCGCCCCGACGTCGTGCAACTTTCCACCGGCGCCTGGTTCGACCCTTACGACCCGTCCGATCCGGACGCCATGTGCGTCCACGGGAACCCCAACGTGCTCACCGACGACGTCGGGACGTCGTCGCTGGCCCACGGCTGCACCGGTGCGCACGTGCTCGTCGAGGTGGAGAAGTTCGACGGCCCGTTACCGCCCGTGAAGGCACACGAGCCACCGACGATCCGGCCCGGTCCATGACCGAGTCACTGGTCGTCGAAGAGCGGGGGCAGACAATCGAGTTCACCTTCGACGACATGATCCGCTATCACGGACCGCACTCGCCCGCCGGCGTCGCCGTGGCATTCAAGGCCATGCTCCGCGCGTTCCCGCTGCTCTCGCCGGAGGAACCCCTACCGCGGCGATCCGTTGTGGTGCGCACGGCCTTCCGTGGTCCTGGCGCGCGCGACGGGTTCGAAGCAGTCCTTCGCGCCGTGTCCGACGACCGCTATACCGTGGACCGCTCCCTGGTGCGGTCAGACCGCGGCCGGCTACTCGAGGATTTCGTTTTCGTCCTCTCCCGTGCAGATCAGAGCGTGACCGTGCTCCTGCGCGACGGGTTTGTGACAGCGGAGTTCATCGACCTGGCCCGCACGCAGAATCGCAGCCTCGAGCAGGAGCACCATCTGGACGCGCTGAAGTCGCGGCTCGCACACCTGGTGCTCAGTGCCCGCACCGAGGACGTGTTCGACGCCCTCTCGGCGTGACCTGGCCCACCAATGGTTTGTCGGGGCGTGTTTCGGGGCAATACCAGGGCACCAACGAAGCAAGGAGGAACCTGCAATGTCGTCGAACAACAGCGGCCCCGAAGAAGCAGTCAAGGGCGTCGTCGAAGGCGTCAAGGGCAAGGTCAAGGAGGTCGCGGGAGCGGTCGCCGGACGTGACGATCTGTATCGCGAGGGCCAGGCCCAGCAGGATAAAGCCGATGCTCAGCGCGACGCAGCGAAGAAGGAAGCCGAGGCTGAGGCGGCCCGCGGCGCAGCCAAGACCGCTGAGAAGCGGCAGGAGGCCGAGCAGAACTAGATCTCTCTGGTCGACAGGTCCCCGAATCCCATTGGGTCGGGGGCCTTTCGGCTGTCTAGAACGTCGAGTAGTCGCGCAGGCTTGCCGCCAGCGACGCCGGCACACGAGCCTTGATCCGCGTGCCGTCGGCGGTGTGCTCGGTCGCATCCACCCGTCCGTCGGCGTGCACCTTGTTGACCAGATCGCCGCGTTCGTACGGAATCGTCACATCCACCGCGGCGTCCGTGGGAGCGATCATCTCGGCCATCCGTTGCTGCAGCCGCGCCAGTCCCTCACCCGTGCGCGCGGAGACGAAGACCGCATCCGGCAGCGCCCGCCGCAGTTGAGCCAACGCGAGGTCACCTGCGGCGTCGATCTTGTTGACCACCACCAGTTCTGGAACCCTGTGGACGTCGTGCGCTGGCCCCGATGTCGCCGCCGGGGCGGCTCCGACGGTCACCTCGTTGACCACCTTGCGAACCGCGTTGATCTGTGCCAACGGGTTGGCATCGGAGCCGTCGACCACGTGCACCAGAAGGTCGGCGTCGACGACTTCCTCCAGCGTGGACCGGAAAGCCTCCACCAGCTGTGTCGGCAGGTGTCGCACGAAACCGACCGTGTCGGTCAGGACGAAGGACCTGCCATCCGCGAATTCACCACGGCGCGTTGTGGGTTCGAGGGTAGCGAACAGCGCATTCTCCACCAGCACCCCAGCACCGGTCAGCGCATTGAGCAAGCTGGACTTGCCCGCATTGGTGTAGCCGACAATGGCGATCGAGGCGGCATCGCTTGCCAGTCGGCGGCTGCGCTGGGTGTCGCGGATCTTCTTCATGTCCTTTATCTCGCGGCGCAGCTTCGACATTCGCTCACGGATGCGTCGACGATCGGTTTCGATCTTCGTCTCGCCGGGGCCACGCAGACCCACCCCTCCACCGCTGCCGCCGGCGCGGCCGCCGGCCTGTCGCGACATCGACTCGCCCCAGCCGCGCAACCTCGGCAGCATTTACTCCATCTGCGCGAGAGTGACCTGGGCCTTGCCTTCGCGACTGGTGGCGTGCTGGGCGAAGATGTCGAGGATCAGCGCGGTGCGGTCGACGACCTTGACCTTGACCGCCTTCTCCAGGGCCGTGAGCTGTGCCGGACTCAGTTCGCCGTCGCAGATGACGGTGTCCGCACCGGTCGCCAGCACCACTTCGCGCAACTCCTGCGCCTTGCCCGAGCCGATGTAGGTGGCGGGATCTGGTTTGTCGCGGCGCTGGATCAGGCCCTCGAGCACCTCGGAGCCCGCGGTTTCGGCGAGCGCGGCAAGTTCGGCGAGGCTCGCGTCGGCGTCGGCGGCACTGCCGTCGGTCCACACGCCTACCAGCACGACGCGTTCGAGCCGCAGCTGGCGATATTCGACCTCGGAGACATCTGCCAGTTCAGTCGACAAACCAGCCACGCGGCGCAGCGCCGTGCGGTCTTCGAGGGCGAGCTCACCCGCGCTGGGCGTCTCGTTGACTGGGAATTCGGGATACGTCATAGGCGAATACAGCGTTGCACGGCCATCCGGGCGCGTGCACGTTCAGAAATGGAGGCGACGGCCGGAATCGAACCGGCGTACACGGATTTGCAATCCGCTGCATAACCACTCTGCCACCGAGCCAGTAAGATTTTTGGAGCGGGAAACCGGTCTCGAACCGGCGACCTCAACCTTGGCAAGGTTGCGCTCTACCAACTGAGCTATTCCCGCCTTGAACGCTCTCTCGAATTCGCTGCGCTGGCGTCCCGTAGGGGAGTCGAACCCCTGTTACCGCCGTGAAAGGGCGGTGTCCT
>CAZOIX010000325.1:0-5322 GCA_964579685.1 uncultured Mycobacterium sp. | reverse complement strand
TACCAGTGCCAGCTCGGCAGTATCGCGCAGATGCGGCGGCAACTGCGTCGTCGCTTCTTCTTGGGTCCCGAGCCAGTCCCCGTAGCCGACGATCAGAGGTTGCAGTCCGGCGCGGACCTGTTCTGCGGTCGAGGTCGCCAGAGCATCCATGGACAGCAACGCGTTCTCGACGTCGCGCGCCTGTGTCTGGGGGGTTTCGGCGACCGGCAACCAGTTGGTCCACACTGCGGTGGCGCGTCGCGAGCCCTTCTCGACTGTCCAGTCCACCGAGCAGGTCCGACCGATGGCGTACTCAAGCCGGTTGCGGTACTGCAGATTCAGGCGCTGCACCTCGGGGTCGTGTTCCGGCAAGTCGTGCTCGAGCACATCGCACACCGGGAGAAACACCTCAGCTCCCCCGGCATCGATGTGGAGCTTGGTTTGGAACATCCACATGCCGATCGGGATCGGCATCGGTGTCTCGCGGTCGTTGCACAACGCGATCTCGACGAGCACCCGCCCGTACGTCGCATCGTCGTAGCGGTCCACCCGGAGACAGATGGTGTCGCGCAACGGGATCGTCGTCGTCTGACCGGCGGCCAGATCGGCAAGGCGGACGATGCGGGGTTCCTCCACCGGAATCCGTTGGAAATGGCGAATCGGCCGGCCCGCTTTGGTGACCTTGTCGGTCTGCACCGACTCATACGTTCCCCACGAGGCCGTGACCGTGAACGCCTCCAAATCCGGCGGCAACTGGAACCGCAGACCCATTGAGGAGGGAATCATCAACCCCTGCTTGGGTGCTCGGTCCTCAGCATCGTCGTCGGCGGCATCGGCCTCACCGTCGTCAGCGGCAAACGCGGGTATGCCCCGTCCCTCAGCCGCGGCATTCTCGTCAGCACGAGCTTCGGCCAGCTCGCCACGCTCGGTGCCTTCGGCAGCGTCACCGTTACCGGCTGTGGCGCCGGTGAGCCGCACCGGTGCAATGTATCCGACCAGATACTGGGAGCGTGGGCTGAAGGGCAACACCTCGTCGGGGCCATGGATGGGGCCGAGCAGCTCGCGCTCCAGAATGTCAACCAAGTTCTCTCGAACCGTCAACGACGAGCCGTCCGGCTCGAATGTCAACTCGTAGGACGAGGCCGGCTCCTTCGCTTTCTCAATGCCGCTAGTCATTACAGCAGTGTCCCTTGATCGTCTGGCGCGCTCTTGCCGCGACGGCCCTTGCTTCTCGTTAGCGGTGCCTGCTTTGCTTCCTCGGCAGCCCGGCGGTGGTTCTCCTCCAACAGCCGATCCAGGATCTCCACGCGCGCTGCGGGACTCACCGTCCAGCGCTGCATCTGCCGGTATATATGGAAGCCGTGGCCGACCCGAATGTCCGACCAGCCATAAGCGTCCATTACCGCTGCGTCGAGCTCCACATGGATGGCCCGCATCCGAGCGATATCTGGGTCGGAGGCGTCGGTGATCTGGGGGTCGTTGACGAGGTTGTAGAGCTTGGTCAAGCCGAGGTCACGGCGGAGCATGATCTCGCGACGACCTTCGTGAATATTCTTACCGATTCGCTCCAACCAGTCAGTCGCTGTAGGAAATGGGAAGGTCTCAAAAACATCGGATGGGGTGTAATTCGCGTCGGTGCGCATCGTCGATCCGTACTTGACGACCCACATCTGATGAACGCTCGACGACAGCACAGAGTTGTCAGCGTAGGAGTCAGTTGCAAAAACCACGATCTTATGAGAGAACACCTGGCCTCGCGGCACACGAATCGGCATCAGCGTCTTGCTTACCTGAGCTATCACGAGGACCTCGTCGAGACTAGCGATTGCTTTGCGCATCTCGGGAGCATTACGCGTAAAGCGCCACCAAATCGCACGGCGTTGTCTATCTCGATTTCTAGCGCGTTCTGGCTTGACCAGTTGCTCCACTCGCGCCATGGGCAGCTCGTACGCAGAGGCTTCATCGAGGCTTCGGTCGTTGAAGTCAATAACCCAGCGGGAGGCTGAGCAATCGGCCCGAGAATTCAAGTCTTCGCCATTGAGGTAGGGAAACAGCACCTCAGCGTTCCGGCGGTCCTTCCGAATCCACTCGTGCGCCTCATGGGGCTCGAGGACAAAGCCCATTCCTAATACGTTGCAGCCCTGAAAGGCGACACCACTGTTCTTGATGAGTGGGACGGGACTGCCCTCAGTACCCCCCGCAGGTTCGAGGAGCGTACTAATTCGCTCGACCAGAGTATCGTCACTGACGCGTGGCACACCGTCGGCGACTCCCCCGCGAGTACCCCATACGGCCGCATATTCGAGGCTGGCACTTGACACTGGCCAGGATCGGCTCTGAATCGCACGAGTAATCGTGAACCCTTCCTCGACCATGCGATCAAGCCCGACCACACGGCTGTCACCTTGCGCGAGGGTGTTAGTGGCGATCAGACCGATGGTCCCATGGGCAGCAAGCAGCGCTTGCGCTCGCAGGAAGAAGTAGGCCACTTGGTCTGCGCTGCCCTTCGTGCCGCCGGCAAGAACATTGACCAGCCAGTCGCGGATGTTGGCCCCCAATGCGAGGCTAAGCTTCTGCCCTCCGAGGAACGGCGGGTTCCCAATGATGGCGTCAAATCCGCCCCGCCCCAGGATTACATCGGCCGCTTCGATGATCCAGTGGTTAGGTAGCCAGCGTTTGTAATCGGTAGGCACAGTGGGGGTGAGGCCTTTGTCGACGATCGCATCGAGCATGGTCGAGGCAGCCTCGCCGGTTTCTGGGTGCGCCGCTCTGACAGCGATGCGTAGGTTCTCGTAAGCCTCGTCGAGCGCCTTGCCCGGTTTGCCGCCGAGCGGCAATCCGGCTGCGATAATCCCGTCGGCAATCTTTCGCAATTCAGCTGTTACAGAGCGCAATTGAGCAAGTTGCCGACGTTTTGCAGCGCTGTTTCGGGCGGGATTATTCTCGTCGATCTCCGAGGCCAGTTTGCGACGAAGGTCGGCTGCTTTGGCAATGATGGCGTCGATATCAACGTCGAACATGTCGAACATGTCGCCAGCAGGCACACTTGATGGATCAATGTGCAACTTCCGGACCTGGTCGAGGCTGGTGATCCCAAGCAACGAATTGCCGAGAAAGATCTTGTCATCCACAAACGAGAACGGCAGGTCGCGATCTAACGAGACCAGCCATAATGAAAGCTTGCACATCTCGACGGCCATGT
Organism: uncultured Mycobacterium sp.; assembly: GCA_964579685.1. GTDB lineage: Bacteria > Actinomycetota > Actinomycetes > Mycobacteriales > Mycobacteriaceae > Mycobacterium. The sequence continues at coordinate 2,141 of CAZOIX010000325.1, read as the reverse complement.
CGTTGATGTCGGCGCCGTAGAGGCAGTTCGCGACCACTTCTCGGATAGCACGGCGGTGCAGATCGCCGCGGCAGGCGTTGGCGGGATCTTCAGCGGTCCACGCTTCCACAACCCGGTCAGCTAGATAGCTAGCGGCGGAGACCAGGAATGCTCCTGAGCCGCAGGCGATGTCGGCAACCTTCAGGCTAAGCAGATCGAAGGAGGACTTCAGCCTCCACTGATATTCGTCGGCGGTCTGATACGGGCCGGGTGCATAGCACAGCGGCTGCAAGGCGTGCAGTACAACCTCTCGGGCGAGCGACTTAGGTGTGTAGTGCGCTCCCGCATTCTTGCGCGACGGGGTTTCCTTGACCATTAGCCCGCCGTCGAGCACCACAAACGGGCGGCCCCGAAGGTCCTGCCGCATAATTCCCAGCCATGGCAACACACGCTCACGCAGCTTTGTGTCGTCGCCGACTGCTTGCGCGAGGCCGCTGATCACGCTCGGTTCTGTCTGGGCGCCAATGCCTTTGGCCATTGCCGCGGCTGACTGGCGTTTGGCCGAGGGTTGATCGCGTTCGATGTATGCCCGGATTGCGTCGGCCAGCTTCTTCGGCCCAGTGTTAGCCGCGGCAAGCCGCTCCAGTTCAGACAACGAGATCTCGGGTTCTTCGCCACGGGCACCCTGCAATCCGAGATAGGTCTCACCGACGGTGACAGCGGTGTAACCCAACAGACCCTCGTAGATGTAGCCGATCTGTTCGACATCGATGTCGCGGAACGAGATTCGGCGTACCTCGTTACCTTTGAGGACGGCTTGCTGCACAGAGCGCAGTGCGTGCAGCATCACTCGGTCGGACACCGCGACGGCCAAGGTTCCGTGGGCGGTGAGCGCGGTCAGGAACGGGAACCGGTCAGGGTCGAACAGGGACCCGCCATAAGCAGGAACCCGCATGTTCTCAAACGACGCACCACCGTAGAGCGCCTGACTCGTGGCGAGCAGCCGATGCCACGTCAGCGAGGTGGCATCGAGGGCCTCTTCGCTTTCCTCGGCTTCGCGTGCTTGCAGCCGGTCCAATTCGCGGGAGATGCCATACCCCTGCTCGAACAACTCCCCTGACGGCAGCAGGCCGCGTTCTTCGGCGAACAGCAGGAACACGATCCGCATCATGACCGTCACCGCGGCTTCATAGCTTTGGTGGGTGTCGGCCGGCAGCGGGTCGGGTTCGCCGCGTTGTTGAGCGTCGCGGGCCGATTCGGAAAATGATTGGATGAGCAGTTCGACCGCACGGCGCACCTGTGCACCAAGGGCTTCGGTGATCTCCTCGGCAGCAGCCACGGATTCCTCGAACAGCACCGGCAGCCGCTCGTCTTCCTTGCCGCCGATGATGTGCTGGCGCGAGATCAGCGCGAGGAAGGCGTCGCGGGTGCGGGGCTCCTCCACCCACGTCAGCGCGTCGACGACTCCGGAGGCGGTCATCGCGCCAGCACGGGCGCACACCAGCGCCCACCAGCGTCCATCGGTGACGATGCCGATCGGAATGTCGTTGTCGCGCAGCAGAGCTTCCATTCGGTCCACCGGAGTGGCCGCCCACAAGTCACTGGGAACCTGACGCAATGAGTCGATAGGATCGATCACCGACACCAGCGCGCCGATACCGCCGTCGGGCTCCAGCAGGGCCGCCTCGGCACCGACGGTGACCGCACGGTTGGGTGACTGAGCCGCGACGCCGGCGACCGGTCCCCAGGACAGGGATTCGGTCCAGCCGACAACATCGCGCAAGACGGTTTCGACCCATTTGTCGCGGGCGATGCGGTACGCGTCATCGGTCGTGCCGTCGTCGCCGGTGGCTCGGTCTGCTGTCTCCCATGCGGCTTCGAAATCCTTGCGGGCGTAGAGCAGTGCCTCTTTGCGGGTGTCGTCCAAGGCTGGCATGCCCTGAGGCCAGACCCGCTTGAGCGGGGCGATCGCAAGGAACGGGCCATCGGTGTCGACGAGTTCGAGCCACGCGTGGTGCAGCTCAGAGGCACTCGGTGTTGAACGTTGCCGGGGTGTCCGGGGCGCCATCAGCGCAGCCCTCCTTTCGCGTCCTCAGGAGTGAGTGCGAAGACCACCGCGGCGGCGGTGGTGTGGGGTTTGACGTCGGCGTAGCGGTCGGCGA
>CAZOIX010000324.1:0-5330 GCA_964579685.1 uncultured Mycobacterium sp. | reverse complement strand
ATGGCAATCCGGTCAGCGGATTGGTTGCCCTGCTGCGCATCCGTACCGCACAGCCAACCGCGCAGTGGCTCCATCGCGGCTTGACGAGTCAGGATGTCGTCGACACCGCACTGATGGTGTGTGTCCGAGACGCCGTCGACCGCCTCCGCAAGGAACTCGCCCACCAGGTGCGGGCGCTGTCGCGGCTGGCTGAAACGCATTCAGGCACACCGAGGCTCGCGAGGACGCTCACACAGGCCGCGTTGCCGAGCACCGTTGGCGTGAAAGTGACACGGTGGTTGTCGGCGGTGCTGGACGCCGCTGAACCGCTGACCGAATTACGCGTGCCGGTCCAAGCCGGGGGTGCGGCGGGCACCCTGGCCGCAGCCGTCGAGCTGAGCGGCTCGGTGGAAGGTGCGATCAGCTTGAGTGACTCGCTGGCCGTCGCCCTCGGTCTAGCTCCCGCGCCACCGTGGCACACCACACGATCCGCCATCACAAGAATCGGCGATGCCCTGGTTTCCTGTTGCGACGCATGGGGGTACATCGCCGCCGATGTCGCCACAGGCAGCCGGCCCGAGATCGGCGAGTTCGCCGAGGCAGGCGGCGGCAGTTCGTCGACCATGCCGCACAAGAGCAATCCGGTGCGCTCAGTGCTGCTGCGCCGCACCGCGATCACCGCAGCGCCGCTCGCCGCCACACTGCACACCGCATCGGCGATGTCGGTCGACGAACGCTCCGACGGTGCATGGCATGCCGAATGGGCCACCCTGCGGACGCTGGCACGACACACCGTCGTCGCCGCGGCGCACGCGACGGAGCTACTGGCCGGGTTACAAATCGATGTGGAGCGCGCCCGCGCAAACCTCGGCGCCGCCGACCGCGTGCTATCCGAGCAGAAGACAATGACGGACCTGACCGGACACGCTGCGAGTGCTGAATACCTCGGAGCCGTCGAGCAACTCGTCGACGCCGCGTTGCACCGGGCCGGTCACTACCTGAAGGACGCCCCGTGAGCATTCCGCGAATCGTCGGCACCGAGTTCGGGGGAGCGGACACCGCCCCGCTGCTTCTTCTCGGGCCGTCACTGGGCACCAGTGCCGCCACATTGTGGAGCGCGGCCGCCGCCCATCTGAGCCAGAACTGGCGTGTGGTCGGTTGGGATCTGCCAGGCCACGGCCGCGGCGACACCGCGGACGCGTTCACCATCGCCGAATTGGCAGAGGCAGTGTTGGCACTGGCCGACGGGTTCACCACCGAGACATTCCATTACGCAGGCGATTCGGTAGGCGGCTGCGTCGGGCTGCAACTGTTGCTCGACGCTCCGCACCGGATCGCGTCGGCCACCGTGCTGTGTACCGGCGCGGCGATCGGGACGCCGGACGCATGGCGCGAGCGCGCCGCCACCGTGCGGTCGGGCGGAACCGAAACCATGGTGGCCGCCGCCGCGCAGCGCTGGTTCCCCGAAGGCTTCGCCGATCGTGAGCCGCTCGTCAGCTCAGCACTTCTGGAAGCCCTGCGGGCCACCGACGCGGACTCGTATGCCCAGGTATGTGAGGCGCTGGCCGACTTCGACGTCGTCGACCGGCTGCACGAGATCACCACACCGGTGCTCGCGGTCGCAGGGAGCCAGGACATCGCCACGCCGCCGGATCATCTGCAGCGCATAGCCGCCGGTGTTAAGGACGGACAGCTGGTCGTGCTCGACGGCGTGGGGCACCTGGCTCCCGCCGAGGTCCCCGCTAGAGTCGCAGCGCTGATAGCCGAACACGCATCGACGGGTTCGCCGACGACCATCGACGAGGTGTATGCCGGCGGCCTCGCGGTTCGCCGAGAAGTTCTCGGTGACGCGCACGTCGACCGGGCCATCGCCGCGACCACCGATTTCACCGCTGACTTCCAGCGGTTCATCACCGAATATGCCTGGGGCGCAATCTGGACGCGCCCGGGACTGGACCGTCGCAGCCGGTCGCTGATCACGCTCACCGCCCTGGTGGCGCGCGGGCACCACGAAGAACTCAAGATGCACCTGCTGGCCGCCCGCCGCAACGGGCTGTCCAACGACGAGATCAAGGAACTCTTGATGCAGACCGCGATCTATTGCGGAGTCCCGGATGCCAACACGGCGTTCCGGATTGCCGCTGACGTCCTACCTGACTTCGATGACGACATGGGGGAGAGGCCATGAGTCGCACCGAGATCTGCGACACCGCACGACAGGCCGTCGCCGGAATCGAGAACGGGTCAACAATTCTCGTGGGCGGATTCGGGATGGCGGGCATGCCGACCGTGCTCATGGACGCACTGATCGAGCAAGGCGCCACTGACCTCACCATCGTCAGCAACAACGCGGGCAATGGTGACACCGGCCTCGCCGCGTTACTCGCGGCCGGTCGCGTCACCAAGGTCATCTGTTCGTTTCCCCGACAGGCCGATTCGTACGTCTTCGACGAGCTGTACCGCGCGGGCAAGATCGTGCTCGAGGTGGTTCCGCAGGGAAATCTGGCCGAACGGATCAGGGCGGCGGGTGCAGGCATCGGCGCATTCTTCTGTCCGACAGCCGTCGGCACCCCCCTCGCGGAAGGCAAGGAGAAGCGCACGATCGACGGTCGGACCTACGTGCTGGAGTATCCGATCCGGGGCGATGTCGCGCTCATCGGCGCCCACATCGGCGACCGGGCGGGGAACCTCCTATACCGCAAGACCGCCCGCAACTTCGGCCCGGTGATGGCCACCGCTGCAGCACTCACCATCGCCGAAGTGTCGCGCGTGGTCGACGCGGGTGGCATCGATCCCGAAATCGTGGTCACACCCGGAATATTCGTTGACCGGATTCTCGACCTGTCGACCGCCCAACACATGACGGAGGTGGCGTCGTGACGCTGCATGTCCCCACTCGCAGCACTGTGGAACACCTCGACCGCGATCCACTGGACCGTCGAGAACTGGCAGCCATCATCGCTCGCGACATTCCGCCCGGTTCATACGTCAATCTGGGAATCGGCCAACCGACGACCGTCGCGGACTACCTGCGTCCGGAAGCAGATGTGGTGCTACACACCGAGAACGGCATGCTCGGCATGGGTAGCGAAGCGGTAGGCGACGAGATCGACGGGGATCTGACGAATGCGGGCAAGGTGCCCGTCACCGAGACGCCCGGCGCTTCGTACTTTCACCATGCGGACTCGTTCGCGATGATGCGCGGCGGTCATCTCGACGTCTGCGTCCTCGGTGCATTCCAGGTCAGCCAGCGTGGCGATCTGGCCAACTGGCACACCGGCGCCCCCGACTCGATTCCCGCGGTGGGCGGAGCCATGGATCTCGCCATCGGCGCGAAAAGCGTGTTCGTCATGATGAACCTGTTCGCCAAAGACGGCACGGCCAAGCTGGTGCCGGAGTGCACGTATCCGCTCACCGGCGTCAGATGCGTCAGCCGCGTCTACACCGATCATGCGATCTTTGCGATCGACTCTGCGCATGACCGCGGGGTGCGCGTGCTGGAGACCTTCGGGCTGTCACTTCGTCAGCTCAGCGACAGAATGTCGGTGCCGCTGCACTAGCGAGACGGCAGGCGCACTCGCCAGCCCCGGATTGCGAGCCGTTCGTCGGTGCTCGCGACCGAGTAACAGATCGCGGTTGCGACGACCGTCGGCAGCACGTACGTGAGGATCACGACGAAGACGACGAAGGCGATGTTCGGCTCCGTCAACCAACTCTGCGGGAATCGGGCCAGGCTGACAGCCAACCACGAGGCGATGATTGCCAGGCCAAGCGTCGTCACGGTGGGGACCTTTATCGAACGCAGCGCCAGGCGCGTCGGCTCGGACGGATCGGCCAACGATTTGCGCAGATTCCTGGTGCGGATATAGACCAGCGCGAAGTTGGCGAGGATGACGATCGCAGCGCTGACGATGATCAAGCCGGTCGCCCAGAGGTCCGGGCTACGACCGAACAGGAAATGCAGATAGTCGATGGTTGTCTCAGACAGATCAGCGTCGTTGCCATCATCGCTGCGAAGGTCAGCCAGCCACCCAGGTCGGGGTCAACCGGTAAGCGCCGTCCATCCCACCTGGGAAGCCGAAATCAGTACCGTGCTCAACGCATTCCTCGCCGATCACCGAGTGCAGGGGAGTGTCGTGCTGCCCGGCGCGGTGTACGTCGAGATGGCGCTGGCCGCTGCCAGGGCTACCTACGGCTCGAACCACAGTGTCGACAACCTTGTGCTTCATCGCGCCGTGCTGCTCGACGACGCGTGCGACCCCATCCTGCGGACCACACTGAACGAAGGAAACGGCACGCTGGAATTTGCGGCGTTCACAGCCAACGCGGAAGGCGATCTCAGGTGGACCATCACCGCGACTGCCGAGCTCAACAGGCTGCCCGCGGCGCCGAAGAGCCACGTCGAACGACACACCCACGAACCGGTGACGTTCGTCGACGGTGACGAATTCTATGCTCGCACCGGGGCCATCGGATTCGACTACGGCCCGGCATTTCGATCCATTCGCTCCGTGACAGCCGGGGAGGACTGGGCGCACGCCGAGATGGTGATACCGAGCCGCGTCGCCGGCGAACTGTACGACTACCACTTCCACCCGGGACTCATCGACGGCGCGTTCCAAACACTCTTCGGCGCACCGTTTCTCGGACTGCAAGAGAACGACGAGCCATACCTTCCCACTCGTATCCGTCGCTGCGCGATCTACGGTTCACCAGAGCAGGAGATGACCGTCCGGGTCGCTGTGGTGTCGGCCACCCAGGAGGCGGTCGAATGCGACATCACGATCACCGACCGGTGTGGCAATCCACTGGCAGTCTTCGACGGCTTCGTGGTGCAGTCGTTGAGTACCTCATCCCGGATGTCGCCCGACCACGTCGACAAAGGGCTGTACGAACTTCAATGGACCGAGAGGGAGGACACCGGGGATACCGACGCGCCCGCCAGAGACGGGAGCGACCGGCGCTTCTGGCTCGTCCTCGTCGACGAGTCCGGCATCGGCGCGGCACTCGCCGCCGAACTGCGACGTCGCGGCCACCGTGTCGAAACCGTCGAACACCGTGCCGTTGAAGCGCTCACCGGTACCGACGGGCACTATGCGATCGATCCGGAGCACCCGGATCACATCGCCGAACTGGTCGCTGCCCGGCTCGGCGCTCACCACGATCCAGTGGGCATCATCAACTGCTGGCCCATGGACATGCCGTCGGATTTGCGCGATAGCACGAAGAGTGGGGTGGGCGCGCTCACCGTCCTTCGCCTCGTCAAGGCGCTCGCGGGACACGGCGCCGCGAAACCCCTTGTCTATCTGGTGACCTCCAATGCCCAGCCAGTTCCGGGAACACAGCAGATT
>CAZOIX010000323.1:0-5342 GCA_964579685.1 uncultured Mycobacterium sp. | reverse complement strand
CCGCCTGCACCGGCTCAACGGGGTGCCGGTGCAGGCGGAGGCGATCGAGTTCGCCAAGGAGTTCGACGTGCTGGCGGTCCGGATGCGGGTGCTCGCGCCCACGCATGTGCTCACCGAAAAGCTGAACGCGCTCAACGAGCACCATTGCGACTTCGCATCGCTGATACCCGGCGTCCGCGCGGTCCGTGAACAGCTCGACTGGGACCACCTGCGGACCGCGACGGCGGACAACGACTTCGCGGCCGCGTTCCTCTTCCTCGCCGGGCGGCTCGGGCTCACCCCTTGAGAGCGAGCCGACAAAGCTCGGCGGCCTTCTCGCCGATCATGATCGTCGCGGCGTTGGTGTTGACGGACACGATTCGGGGCATGATCGACGCGTCGGCGATGCGCACGCCGCGCAGGCCGTGTACCCGCAGTTCAGGATCGACCACGGCGTCGGGGCCCGTGCCCATCGAACAACTGCCGACGGGGTGGTAGTACGTACCGGTGGCGCGGACCAGGTAGGCGCGCAGCGCCATGTCGTCGGCGGCGTCCGGTCCAGGGAGCACCTCGCGAGCACACCACGGCGTGAAGGGCTCGCTAGTCGCGATCTGGCGCGACACCTCGATTCCGTGGATCATGCGCTTCACGTCGGCCCCGACACCGAGGTAGTTCGGGTCGATCACCGGAGGCGTGGCCGGATCGGGGCCCGCGAGCCGGATCGAACCCCTCGCCTCGGGAACACCGTCGCAACCCCGAAGGTGAAGCTGTTGGCGGGCGCCGACAGATGCGGTGGGTGGAACGGCACGTGGATGAACATCAGTTGCATGTCCGGGCCGGCGAGAGAGGCGTCACTGCGCCACAGCAGCGACACCTCGGCGAGGTTGGTTCGGCCGGCCGGAATCGGCTGGGCCGCCTCGTAGACGACGCCGCAGAGTGGGTGGTCGTGCAGGTTGCGCCCCACACCCGGCAGGTCGTGCACGACTTTTACGCCGAGGGCTTCGAGCTCACGGGCAGGCCCCACACCGGACAGAAGCAGCAACCGAGGCGAGTCCACCGCACCGGCACTGACCACTACTTCAGCGTCGGTATAGGCGGTCACAAGCTCACCTCGACGTTCGAATTCCACCCCTGTGCAGTGCCTTTCGGAAAAGAGCAACTTCTGTGCGCGCGAACGCGTCGACACGGTCAGATTCGGACGAGAGTTGCCGAGCGGGTGCAGATAGGCATCGGCCGCGCTCTGCCGAACGCCGCCGGCGATCGACAGGTCGTGCCACCCTGCGCCCTCGGCCACGGACCCGTTGAAATCGTCGGTGGGCGGGAATCCGGCGGCGATCGCACCGTCGAGGAAGATCGACGACAGCGGGTTGGCGTCAACTGCAGGCGCGGGTGTCAGCGGCCCGCTGCTGCCGCGGAAGCGCGGATCTCCCCCACTGACTTTTTCGCTGCGCCTGAAGAAAGGCAGGACCGACTGGTAATCCCAGTCCGCGCAACCTGTTTTGGCCCAATAGTCGAAGTCATTCGGGTGGCCTCGCAGATAGACCATGGCGTTGATGCTGCTGCTACCTCCGAGCATGTGACCGCGTGGCCAGTTGTGGGCGATATCGTCGGTACCAGGCTGCGGAACGGTGGTGTAGGCGTAGTCGACCTCGCTGCCCCAGAGGGAGGGCCAGGCAGGTGGAAGCGCGACGTCCGGGGTGCGGTCCGCTGAACCCGACTCCAGCAACAACACCCGCACCGTGGGGTCCTCCGAAAGCCGGGCGGCGACCACACAGCCGGCCGACCCGGCGCCGATCACCACGTAGTCGTAGTGATTCATCTCGACGTGCATCAGCCGCGATTCCCTTCCCGTCACGTGCTTCTACACTGTGTGGTCTCCCCTCGGGAGAGAGTCAAATAGGAGGTCAGCCCAGTGCGTTCCGGCTTGACCATCGGTGAGTTCGCCACGTTGACCCGCCTCAGTGTGCGGACCTTGCGTCGCTACCACGCCGACGGTCTCCTCGAGCCGGATACGGTGGACCCGTCGACGGGTTACCGGTACTACGCGCCCGATCAGATTCCGACCGCTCAGGTCATCTATCAGTTGCGCCAGCTCGATGTGCCGCTGGCTGAGGTCGAGTCGATTCTCGCTTCCGCCGATCCGCACCAGCGCGCCGAGGTGGCCGCGCGCCATCTGCAGCGTCTCGAGGACGAGCTGGACCGGACGCGATCGGCGATCGTGTCGCTGCGCCGGTTGCTGCGCCCCGACCCCGCCGACATAGATGTCGAGCTGCGGTCGATATCCGCGCGCACTGTCGCCGCGATCAAAGGGCATGTGCGACTGGATGAATCACTCGAATGGTATGACTCTGCGATGGCAGAGCTGGACGAGGCCTTTCCGCCAGACGACCGCGCGGGACAGCCCGGAGGCCAGTACACCAACGAATTGTTCACTGACGGCGCAGGTGAGTTCGTGGTGTTCCGGCCGGTCCGAACTCCTCGCGCGTCGGGCCGGATCGAGATCATCGAGTTGCCCGCGGCCGAACTCGCAGTCACGGTCCACCCGGGACCGCACGACGACATCGATGTCACCTATGGGCGCCTGGGCGCCTGGGTGGTCGCGCACGCGCTGTCCGTCGACGGACCGATCCACGAAATGTACGAGGTCGGACCGCGCGACACCCCGGATCCGGCACGGTGGCGCACCGAGATCGGCTGGCCGGTGTTCCGTCTCACTGCAGCCGAGTAGGCCGCGGCTACTGGCTAACCAGGGAAATCAGCTCCGCGCGAGAGTGTCTCGTTCGCGCGGATGTCCGCAAGGTCAGCCTCCAACGCCGCGATCACGGCATCGAATCCTTCGCTGCCCAGCACCAGCCGTCGCGGCGGATCGCTCTGCCCCATCGCTGCGATCACCGCGCGTGCACCGCGTCGTGGATCGCCCGGTTGTCCACCGTCCTGATCGACCATCGCGGCGCGCACCTGCTCGAGCATGGTCGTGTACTCGGGGATGGTTTCCTTCATCGGTTCGTCGGCAAAGCCTGCGTAGGCCCGGGTGCGGAATGCGCCCGGTTCGACGGCCATCACGTGAATCCCCTGCGGTGCAACCTCTTCACGCAGTATTTCGGTGACGGCTTCGACGGCGAACTTCGTGGCGCTGTAGTGACCGAATCCGGTGACCCCGCGCAACCCGGCCACCGAGGACATGTTGATGATCCATCCGTCGCCTCGGTCGCGCATCCCCGGCAGCACCGCCCGCGTGACCGACAGCACCGCGAAGAAGTTCAACTCGAACATCGCACGCACGTCGGATTCGTTCATGCCCTCGATGGACCCGTACCAGCCGCGGCCCGCATTGTTGACCAGCACATCGATGCCGCCGAAGTGATCTTCTGCTGCCCGCACCGCGCGCCGGACGTTGGCGGCATCCGTCACGTCCAACGACACGACCCGGATGCGGTCGCCGTATTCCTCGCTCCATGCGCGCAACTCATCGGGACGACGCGCGGTGAGGACGACGCGGTCCCCGATCTCGAGCGCGGCTTCGGCGAACGCCTGGCCGAACCCGCCGGGCGTGCCACCCGTGATGAACCATCTCTTCGCCATGACGACTCCTACGGCTCGATCACCAGACGGCTGATCAACGCGCCATCCATGGTGAACCGGAACCGCAAGTCGGCGGTCCCGCCCGGAAAGTCTCCTTCCAGGTGCGCCAGGACATCGACGTGCGCCGCACCCGACGTGGTGGCGCTGATGAATTCTGTGGTGTAGCGGTATTCGGCCCCCGCGCTGACCAGCCAGTCCCGGATCCGGTCACGGCCGCGGTAGTTGTGGCCCTCGTCGGTCACGACCGCGTCGGGCGTGAAGGCCTCAATCGCCGCGCGCACATCCCTGTCTCTGTGAGCCGTCAGGTAGTTCGTGATCGTCGCCGGCAGCTCATCCCACGAGGTGGGTGTCTCCACATTGTTCGGTGTCATGGCTCCACGGTGCGGCCTCCCGCAGGGGGAGAGTCAAGCCGGGCGGCGCGGCCCAGTCGTTTCGCCACCGCGTCGACGGCGTCTACGACCTCTGGGGGTTCGAGCACCTCGAAGTCATAGCCGACAGTGGCGAAGTAGACGACCATCCGCTCGGGATCGTCCGCACCGGTGGTGACGATGCAGGCGTCGGGGCCGTCGGCCTCGATGGTCACCGTTGCCGGTGAAAAGTGCTGTGCCAGAGCGTGTTCTGGGGCGTGATAGCGGACGCGCGCCACATAGCGGTACGGCGAGCTGCTGATCGACCGCTGCACGTAGGCGGCGGCGTCCGGCGCGTCACGGGCCACGAACGTGCTGCCGAGCGCGTGCACGTCGGCCATCCGGTCCAGGCGCAGGCTGCGCCAGTCGTGGCGGTCGCGGTCGTAGGCGAGCAGGTACCACCGTCTACCCGTGGTCACCAGCTGGTAGGGCTCCAGCCGGCGCTGTGTGGCATTGCCGCGGATGTCGACGTAGCCGCAGTTGACATGCTCGTGGTCGCGACAGGCACGCGCCAGCGTCATCAGGACATCGGGTTCGACGGCATCGTCGGGCGACGGTGAGGTCAGCGTGACCGTGGCGTCGTGCACCGCCGAGACCTGGGACCGCAGCCGTGCGGGCATCACCTGATCGAGCTTGCTCAGCGCGCGGAGCGCAGATTCGCCGACACCGGCGACCGTGCCACCCGCCGCGAGCCGAAGACACACCGCCATCGCCACCGCCTCGTCGGGATCGAGCAGCAACGGGGGCAACGCCGCGCCCGCGCCGAGTTGGTACCCGCCGCCGTGGCCCTTGCTGGCGTGCACGGGATAGCCGAGGTCGCGCAGCCGGTCGACGTCGCGGCGCACGCTGCGGGTCGTCACGCCGAGCCGCCCCGACAGTTCCTCGCCCGTCCAGGTGCGCCGCGACTGCAGCAGCCCGAGGAGCTGCAGCACCCGGCTGGTGGTTTCCGACATATTCTCGACCCTGTCGCAGTTATAGGACCGAAACTGTCCTATAACTGCTCGAGGGTAGTCGTATGAACGTGACGACGAGCATCAGCAACCAGTTGGTCGACCAGCTCGACTTTCATTGGTCTCAGGCCATGCGGCCACGGTTCGACGGCCTGACCGACGACGAGTACTTCTGGCAGCCTGTGGCGGGTTGTTGGACCGTCCACCCCGACGGCGGGGTGGACTTCGCCTATCCGGCGCCCGAGCCCGCACCGTTCACGACCATCGCGTGGCGGCTCGCACACGTGATCATCGGCGTCTTGGCGATGCGTAACCACAGCCACTTCGGCGCGCCGGAAGCGAGCTACCAGAACTGGCCCTACGCCACGGATGCCGCGACGGCGCTGTGTCAGCTCGACGAGCAGTACGGCACGTGGATCGACGG
>CAZOIX010000322.1:0-5343 GCA_964579685.1 uncultured Mycobacterium sp. | reverse complement strand
GCCAATCGAGACCCGGAGGTCTTTCCCAATCCCAACAAGCTCGACATCGACCGGCCCAATATCCGTCAGCAGCTGTCCATGGGACACGGCCTGCACTTCTGCCTGGGCGCCTCATTGGCGCGCCTGGAGGTCGTGGCCGTGGTGAAGGCGGTGCTCGATCGCTATCAGACGATCGCGCTCACCGACGATCCGGGAACGAAGCAGACCGCGAGCCTGCTGACCCACGCCTATGTCCGTCTCCCCCTTCATTTGTCATGACACCGACCGAGGCGACCAATATCGCGACGACGAAGGCCATCTACGCCGCGGTGCCTGCCGGTGATCTCCAAACCGCGCTCGATCTCCTCGATCCCGAGGTGCGCATCACCTACTACGGAACCGACGCGATTCCCTACGCGGGCGACTACCGGGGCTTCGATGAGGCCGTGACGTTCTTCACCAGGGTCGGGGAATCGATCGCCATCACCGAAATGGAGGCCTGGAAGTTCATCGCGCAGGGCGACGAGCTGGCGACGTGGGGGCTCCAGAAGTTTCGACGTCTCGACACGGGCTACGAATGGGAATCGGAGTTCGCGCACATCATCACGCTGCGCGCCGGTCGCTGGCTGTACTTCCGTGACTTCATGAACTCCGCACTCACCTCGGACGCGTTTACCCGATGAGAATCGCCGGCGACCGTGAGATCTGCATGGCCACAGGGGTTTGCGTGATGACGGCGGAGGGGACCTTCGATCAGGACGACGACGGCATCGTGGTGCTCGTCTCCGAGGACGTGGCCGCCGGCGAGGAGAACGTCGTCCGCAACGCCGTCAGGATGTGCCCGTCGGGCGCGCTCAGCATCACGGCTGACTGATCAACTTCCCTGCGGCGGTAGCAGCATCGTCTGCCATGTCTTGCCGGGCGCGCCGTCGGTGAGATCCGACAGGGTGTAGCGGCGGCCGTCGGGTCCGATGTAGCTGCCGGTCACCGGATCGTATTCGGCGGCGGCGATCGGCGGCGGGGCCTGCGGGGCATCGGGAGGCGCTTCGCCGGGCGGCAACTGCGGGATGGGCTGCCCCGACAACGTGGCGTTGGGATCTCCCTTCCAATTGAATCCGTCGTTGAGCGGGACGTAGCTTTCGTCGCTCTCGCACAACGTGACCGTGGGCGCACGTTTGCCCGGCACCGTTTCACACGGGATGTTGCGCGCGCCGCGCACATTGAACTGCGAATCCTGCGGAGTCCGGCAGTACAGGTCACCGGGCGGGCGCTGCGGATAGTCCTCGAGCGCAGCCACGCGCTGCTGTTGGGCCGGAAGAAATCCGGTGGTGCACGGTGGCGGCAGGTTGAGGTTGAGGTTGAAGCTCAGGTACTGGCCCTTGTAGTCCTGTTTGGTGTTGAGGTTGGCCAGGATGCCGGCCTGGTTCGCCGCGATGGCTTGGGGGAAGACCACGAGCAGTTGTTCGATGTCGTTCTGGTAGGTCAGCGCGACCTGCCCGACGCTGACCAGGTTGGCCATCAGAATCGGCAGCGTGGGCTGCAGCCGCTCGACCAGTTGGCGTGCCTGGGCGGCCGCGGGGCCGCCATCGTCGATGACGCCGGCGACGGCGTCGTCGTGATCGCGCAACTCGGCGGTGACCGTGGCCACCTGCGACGCCCACGCGGCGATCGCGTCGGAGGTGTTGCTCTGGGAATCCAGCACCGGATCGGCCTTGTCGATCAATGTGGTCAGCGAATCGAGATTCGCGCGGGCATCGATGGCCAGAGCCGATGCCCCCGCGACCACGCGCGACAACTCCGGGCCCAGACCGCCCACGGCGCTGTAGCTTTCGTCGATCACGGTCTGCAGATTGTCGCGCGGGATGGCCTGCAGACCGGTGTTCGCCGCGGCCAGCAGCGCATTGACGTCTGGCGGCACCGAGGTATCTGCCATAGCGATCACGTCACCGTTGGCCAGCGGCGGCGAGGTGCCGTTGCGGGGTAGCAGCAAGACGTAGGATTCACCGACCGCGGACTGGCTGTGCACCTCGGCCTGCAGGTCTGAGGGGATGTCGATACCGGACTGCAGCGACAGCACCGCCTCGACCCCGGTATCGGTCAGCCGCACCGCCTCCACCCGCCCGACCTTGGTACCGCGATAGGTCACATTGCCCGATTCGTAGAGGCCACCGGATCTGGGCAGTTGCATCGTCACCGTGTATCGGCCCACGCCGAACATGGCAGGCAGGTTGATGAAGTGCAGCGCCATCACCAGGACCGTGCCGAGCGCCACGACCGTGAAGATGGCCAGCTGGATTCGTATCCGTCGGCTCAAACGCATGCTAGGGCCCCTGATTCCACTGATATGGGACCGTCAGCGGATTCCCGGGCCCGTTGGGGCCCCCCGACATACACGGGCTGGGGAACTGGCCGATGGTGCGGCCCCACTGCAACTCCAGCCACGTCAGATCGCATTCCCAGCGCGTACCGGTGAAGATCCCCTGATCGATGCGGCTGAGCGTGAGGTCGACGATGGCGGTCAAATTGGCATAGTCACCGCGTTGGAAATTCTGGAACGTCTCGTTCGGGAACGGGAACGTCAACAGCAGGCTCAGTGCCCGCGTCATGCTCGGCCCGGCGTTGGCCAACGACTCAAGCACCGGGCCGACTTGGCGCAACTCCTTGACCAGGTTCTCCTTCGTCTGATTCACCGTGTCCACCGTCAGTGCGCTGAACTGGCTGAGCTGATCGGCGGCCTGCACCAGGTTGTCTCGTTCGGCGTTGAGCACCGCCAACGCATCCGGAACGGTGGCCAGCGCCCGGTCCAGCACCGGCTGCTGCGCGCCGAACTTTCCGACCAGACGGTTGAGGCTTTCGGTGGCCGCGATGATGTCGCCGGTCTGGTCGTTGAGGTGGGCGCTGAACTCGTTCAGCTGGGTGATCAGGCTGCGCACGTCGCGTTCGCGGCCCCGAAACGCGGTGGAAAACGCCTCGGTGATGTCCTGCACCTGGCCCAGACCGCCGCCGTTGAGCACCATCGACAGCGCCGCCAGCGTCTGCTCGGTGCTCGGATAGGCCCCGCCGTCCGACAGCGGGATCAGTGATCCGTTGTGCAGCTTGCCTTGTGGCGGTTCGTCCGTTGGCGGCGCGAGCTCGATGTGCAGCGAACCCAGCAGGCTCGTGGTGCCGATCTTGGCTGTCGCATTCGACGGCAGATCGACGTCACCGTTCAGCCGCATGGTCAGCAGCGCGTGCCAACCCTGACGCTCGACCTTGGTCACATGGCCCACGGTCACGTCTGCGACGCGCACCCGCGAATTCGGCTCGATGTTGTTGACGTCGGGCATCTGCGCCTGAACCACGAAGGAACCCGCGCCGGTGCCCTGCGTGCCGGGCAGGGACAGTGAGTTCAGCCCGCGCCAGCCGCACCCGGGGATCGCAGCCAGGATCAGCGCCATCGTCACGTTGACCGCCACCCGATGCCAGCGTCGCCGTGTCACGGACCACCTCCGGGCGGCACCATCATGCCGTGCAGACCGTCGGTGGGGTTCGTCGCCTGCGGTACATAGTCGGGCCGCATCCACGGCTCGCTGTAGGTGACCTCGTTGGGCCGGGTCTGCGCACCGACGACGAGGTTCTCCCCCAACGGCGGGAAGTTGTATTGGCGGTTCTTCACGATGGGCGCCAGATACTGCGCGCACAGTTTCGCCGATTGCTCACCACCCAGACGGGATGCCGACTGAATGGCACCGCACAGGAACGAGACTGGGTTGGCGAAGTTGTTGATGGCCAGCGCACCGGTCAGTGAACCGTTGGCGGGTTCGTAGATGTTGTTGTAGTTCTGCAACACCGTCGGGGCGATGTGCAGTGTCTGTTTGACGTCGTCGAGACTTTCGACCAGCATCCGCGTGATCGAGGCCAGCTTGTCCGATGTCGTGCCGATCGCCTCGGTGTTGTCGGAGGCGAAGTCGCCCACCTCGGCCACCACCGCATTGAGGTCCTCGACCGCCGCACCGACTTTGTCCGGGTCGTCCGCCAACAGGGAGGTCACCTCGGCGAGGTTGCGGTTCAGCGATTCGAGCAGGTCGGCGCTGTCGCTCAAAGCGGACACCAGCGTCGAGAGGTTCTTGAAGGTGGCGAAGATGTCGGTGCTGTGGTCGCCCAAAATCGAAACCGCCTGCGACAGTTTGATGATGGTGTCCCTGATTGAGGGGCCCTGCCCGCGCAGATTGTCCGCGGCGGTGTTGATCAACGCACCCAACGTGCTCACACCACCGGGACCGGTGGGCTTGAGCAGGTCGGTCAGCCGCTCGAGTTGCGCGCGTAGATCGTCCCACTCGACAGGGACCGCAGTGCGGTCCTCGGGGATCACCGCGCCGTCGGTCATCGTCGGTCCACCCGCATACGGCGGTGTGAGCTGGATCGTGCGGCCGCTCACCAGCTGGGGTGACAGGATCACGGCCTTGGCATCGGCAGGAACCTTGTACCTGCCGTCGAACCAGAAGGTGACCTTGGCACGCTCGGGCTGCGGCTCGATCGATGCGATCTCACCGACAGGCACCCCTCGAATGAGGACGTGGTCGCCGGCGAAAACCCCTGTGCTGTTCTCGAAATAAGCCACCACCATCACTCGGGCGATCTGCGCGGGCATACGTGCCGCGGCGATCACGCCCGCAGCCAACACGAGCACAAGCGCGACCGCCAGCACGGTGCGGGCGAAACCCCGCGACCTCGTCACGGTCGCACCCCCTGTTGCTGGACCTGCGGCGCCACCGCGGGCGGCCCGGGCGGCGGACCACCGGGGGGTGGCGCCGGCGGCGGTTGACGGTAGGGGTAGCGCGGATCGCCGGGTTTACCGGTGATCGCGTCGGGCAGATACAGCCTCGGTTCGCCGCCCTGACCGGTGCGCGGGAAGGGCACCGGAAGCGCCGGGGTTCCGGGCTGGCCGATCTGCGGATCGGTCAGCTGCGAGGGCAGCAACGTGGCCGGATCCAATCCCAGGTCCGAAAACGCCGCGTCGACGAACGGTTGCACGAACTGACCCGGAAACAGGTTGGCCACATAGGCTTTGAAGAACGGCCCGGAAGACAACGATTCGCCCAGCGACATCACGTAGGTGTTGATCAGTTTGATGGACTGCTGCACGCGCTCCTTGCGGTCGTCGACGATCGCGAGCACGCCGTTGAGCTTTTCCAGCGCAGGCCGCAGCTGCTGACGGTTCTCGGCGATGAACTCGCCCAGCTGCCGCGATACCGCCGAGATGTTGGCCCAGATCTGGTCCAATGCGGCGCTTTGTGTGCGCAGCGCCGCCAGAAGTGAATTGGTGTCGCGCACCAGGCTCACGATGTGGTCGGTGCGTTTGGCCAGCACGCCGGTCGCCTGGGC
>CAZOIX010000321.1:4961-5355 GCA_964579685.1 uncultured Mycobacterium sp. | reverse complement strand
CCCTATGAGTCGGACTTCACGCCGGGGCAACGTGTGACCGCGTTGACCATGTTGGGTGGCTGGGCGGAGCAGGTGGCGGTGCCGCCCGCCACCCTGCGCCCGACGCCCGACGATCTGGACGACGCCCAAGCCGTGGCACTGCTGGGCAACTATCAGACGATGTACTTCGCGCTGGCCCGGCGCGGGGCGCTGAGGCACGGCGAGACGGTGCTGGTGCTCGGCGCGGCCGGTGGTGTCGGTACAGCAGCGGTTCAGGTCGCAAAGGCGCTGGGCGCCAGGGTGATCGCCCTGGTGCACCGGCCGCACGGCGCCGAGTTCGTGAAGTCGCTGGGCGCCGACCTCGTCCTGCCGCTGACCGACGGCTGGCTGCAGGCGGTCAAGGACCACACCGATG
>CAZOIX010000321.1:0-4951 GCA_964579685.1 uncultured Mycobacterium sp. | reverse complement strand
AGCCCCGCCCCCACCTCGGCCTCGTTCTCATACATGGCCGCGGTGTCGACATGGTCGTCGATCCCGTCGGCGGTGACGCGTTCGACGACGCGATTCGCGCGCTGGCCACCGAGGGACGGCTGCTTGTCATCGGCTTCGCATCAGGCGGCGGCATTCCGACGGTGAAGGTGAACCGACTACTGCTGCGCAACGTTTCGGTGATCGGGGTGGGCTACGGAGAGTTCGTCAACCGCACTCCGGGCGCACAATCGCTCTTCGAATTCGGGGTGACCGAACTGGTCAGGGCCGGCCTGCGGCCACCCGCCCCGGTGAGGTTTCCCCTCTCGAAGGGTGCCGAGGCGCTGCAAACCCTGGCCGACGGCGGCGTGCTCGGCAAGGTCGTGCTGGAGCCGTAGATGGGCATCAAAGCGCTGGCGTTCGACACGTTCGGAACCGTCGTGGACTGGCGATCGAGTGTGATCGCCGAGCTGGAAAGATTTGGCGAAAGCCATGGTGTGCAGGCAGATTGGCACGCGATGGCCGACGGCTGGCGCAAGGGTTATCTGCCCGCGATGGATCGGGTGCGGCGCGGCGAGTTGCCGTGGACCAAAATCGACGACCTGCATCGGATGATCCTCGAAGAGCTTCTGGGAGCGGCCGGCATCACGTCGATCTGCGTTGAGGATGTCGACGAGCTCAACCGGGCGTGGCACCGTCTCGACCCGTGGCCCGACAGTGTCGCGGGCCTGACCCGGCTGAAGGAACGCTTCGTCATCACCACGTTGTCCAACGGCAACGTCTCGCTGCTGACCAACATGGCCAAGCGGGCCGGACTGCCGTGGGACTGTGTGATCTCGGCAGAGCTGTTCCACCACTACAAACCCGATCGCGAGGCGTACCTCGGCTGCGCCGGGCTGCTCGATGTGCCGCCGGACGAGCTGATGCTCGTCGCCGCCCATCCGGGGGATCTGCGGGCCGCCCAGCAGGCAGGTCTGCGGGCCGCATATGTCACCCGTCCCCTGGAGTACGGGCCCAACCAGCGGGCGCACCGGGTCACCGACGGTGAATTCGACGTCACGGCAACGGATTTTCTGGATCTGGCCGACCAACTCGGGGCCTGATCACCACGGCGTAGCGTGTAAGCGTGACCGAACACGTGATAACCGACCTGCCGCCCGCGCTGCGCAGGGCGCTGGACCTGCTCGCCTATCCGCCCACCCATCCCGACGCCGGCAAGGGCTATCTCGACCTGCTCGGGCACCTGCCCGAGGCCGACGTCGCGCCGCCGAAGAACACCGGCGCGATCCAGGCGGCGTGGGCGTCGGGGCTCGGTTCGATGCTCTACGACAACGCGCAGGCGCTGGCCCGCAGAGTGGTCAGCGCCTGGGCGTTGCCGATCGACTGGCTCAGTATTCCGGCCGGCGGTATCGCCCTCGACGTCGGTAGCGGGCCGGGGAACGTGACGGCAGCGCTGGCCCGTGCGGCGGGGCACGGGGGTCTCGCGCTCGGTGTCGACATCTCCGAACCCATGCTGGCGCGCGCGGTCAGCGCGGAATCGGCGGACAACGTCGGGTTCCTTCGCGCGGACGCCCAACAGCTACCCTTCCGCGACGAGACCTTCGACGCCGTGATCTCGCTGGCGGTCCTGCAGCTGATCCCGAATCCGACGACGACGCTGGCGGAGATCGCACGCGTGCTCAAGCCAGGCGGCCGGGTGGCGGTCATGGTGCCGACGGCAGGCCGCGGCGGCGAACTGCTGCGCAGGCTGCCCAACGGCGGGGTGCACTTCTTCACCGAGGACGAACTCGGCGACACCTTCGAGGAACTCGGCCTGGTCAGCGTCCGCACCAAAACCCTCGGCAACATCCAGTGGGTGCGCGCCAAACGGCCCTGACACTAGATTCGTGTCGTGGGTACCGGCGGCATCGTCCTCGTAGCGCTCGCCATCGCCGTCGGCATCATCGGCATCGTGGTGCCGCTGCTACCGGGCACGCTGCTGGTGTTCGCCGCGATCGCGGTCTGGGCTGTGGCCGAGAACAACGTGACCGGCTGGGTGACGTTCGCGGTGGTGACCGCACTCCTGGGTGTGGCGATGTTGATCAAGTACACCTGGCCGGTGAAGCGGATGCGGGCCGCAGACGTCCGGACACTGAGTCTGGCGGCGGGCGCGGTGCTGGGCATCATCGGTTTCTTCGTCATCCCGGTGATCGGTCTGGTGATCGGCTTCGTGCTGGGCGTCTACCTTTCCGAGCTGGCGACTCGCGGCGACCAACGGCTGGCATGGACGTCGACCAAGCACGCCGTGAAGGGTGTCGTCCTGTCGATGGGGGTCGAGCTGGCGGGTGCGCTGCTCGCCACCGTCGCGTGGGTTTTCGGGGTGTATCTAACCCAGTAGCGCGTCGCGCAGCCGACCCAGTTGCCCGGATGTGACACCAACGGCCTCAAGATAATTCGTCAGAGAACCGTACTGGTCATCGATGGCCTTGCGGGCCGCGTCCAGATACACCTCGCGGACACCGAGCACCTCCTCGGTGAGCCGGGCCTCGGCAAAGGTGACGATTTCGTCGGTGGTGTCCTCGGCCCGATTGCGTATCGAGGTGAGAATGCTCTCCCGGAGCTGGGGCACCGCGGCGTTGCTGCGCAGGAAGTCGGACATGATCGCGTCGCGGTCGACACCGACGGCCTCCAGCACCGTCGCCACCGTGAAGCCGGTTCTGTCCTTACCCGCGAAGCAGTGCGTGATGACCGGCCTGCTCTCGATGAGCATCGAAATGACCTGCCGGACAGCCATTTGCGCACCGGCCAACCCCGGGAAGTTCTGGTATTCCTCAGTCATGAACCGGCCGGCGGCGACCGCGACGTCCTCGTCGTCCGGTTTGTCGGTCATTATCCGCTGAAAGCTCTGCTCGTGGGGTGCCTCTGCGCCCGGTTTCGCGAGTTCGTGGAACGGCAACCGGTGGATCATGACGCCGCCGGGTACCCGCCCTTCCCCCCGACGTTCGACCTCACGGTCGGAACGCAGGTCGGCGACGTCGGTGATGCCGAACCCGAGCAGCGCCGCCTGCCCGGAGTCGTCGAGCCCGCTCAACTCGCTGGACCGAAAGAACCTGCCGGGCCGGATGCCGGCCTCCTCGGCGATGTCACGGAAATTCCACGCCCCCGACAGGGCGTCAGGGTTCGGAGTCACCGAGAAGATCCCCCGGTCACCGCCGCCGCGAAAGCCGACTTCTCCCTGCCGAGTTCGGCGCGGGCGATGGTCCGCATGTGCACTTCGTCGGGACCGTCGAACAGACGCATCGCCCGGTGCCAGCCGTACAGCCGGGCCAGAACGGTCTCGTCGCTGACACCGGCCGCGCCGTGCACCTGGATCGCCCGGTCGATGACGTTGCATGCCATCTGCGGCGCCACCGCCTTGATCATCGCGACCAGCTGCTGGGCGTCTTTGCTCCTGTTGCCGTGCCGGTCGATGGTCCACGCCGCCTTGTGACACAGCATGCGGCTCTGCTCGATCTCGTTGCGGGACTGCGCAACCTGCTGCTGCACCACGCCCTGATCGGCCAGCGGCTTGCCGAACGCGATGCGCGTGTTGACCCGGTCGATCATCAACGCCATCGCACGCTCTGCGACGCCGATCGCGCGCATGCAGTGGTGAATGCGTCCAGGGCCGAGCCGCGCCTGGGCGATCGCGAACCCGCCGCCCTCTTCCCCGAGCAGGTTGGCCACGGGCACCCGGACGTTGTCGAACGTGATCTCGCAGTGCCCGTGCTGGTCCTGCCAGCCGAACACGGGAAGCGACCGAAGGACCGAGACCCCGGGGGTGTCGATCGGAACCAGGATCATCGACTGCTGCTGATGGCTGGCCGCGTCGGGGTTGGTGCGCCCCATCGCGATGAGGATCTTGCAGCGTGGGTCGGCCGCACCGCTGATCCACCACTTGCGGCCGTTGATGACGTAGTCGTCACCGTCGCGCAGCATCGTCGTCTGGATGTTGCGCGCGTCGCTGGACGCCACGGCGGGTTCGGTCATCGCGAAGGCGCTGCGGATCTCACCGTTCAGCAGCGGTTCGAGCCACAGCTTGCGCTGCTCGTCGGTGGCGAACAGATGCAACGTCTCCATGTTGCCCGTATCGGGTGCCGCGCAGTTGGTCACCTCGGGTGCGATCTCCATACTCCAGCCGGTCAGCTCGGCCAGCGGGGCGTACTCCAGGTTGGTCAGGCCCGACTCCGACGGGAGGAACAGGTTCCACAGGCCGCGATCGCGGGCCAGCTTCTTGAGATCCTCGATGATCGGTGGGACGGTGTGGTCGTCTGGACCCTTTTCGTGCCGGTATGCGTCGTAGTCCTGCTCCGCCGGGAACACGAACTCGGTCATGAAATCGGATAGCCGATCGTAGAAGTCCTGCCCCTTGGCCGACATCGCAAAGTCCATATCCGTCACATTAAACGGTGCGGACAATGGGGTGATGACCGAGAGCCGCCCGCCCTTCCCGCCGTTCACCCGGGAGACCGCCGTCCAGAAGGTCCAGGCCGCCGAGGACGCATGGAACACCCGTGATCCGGAGCGGGTCAGTCTGGCCTACACCGTCGATTCGCAGTGGCGCAATCGCGACGTCCACGTGGTCGGTCGCCCGGAGATCGTCGCGTTCCTGACTCAGAAGTGGCAGCGCGAGCTCGACTACGTGTTGCGCAAAAGCCTGTGGGATTTTCAGGACAACCGCATCGCCGTGCGATTCCAGTACGAATGCCACGATGCCGGTGGCCAGTGGTACCGCAGTTACGGCAACGAGTTGTGGGAGTTCACCGCCGACGGCTTGATGTCCCGCCGGGAAGCCAGCATCAATGACGTGCCGATCGATCCGGCACAGCGGCGGTATCTCGGTCCCCGGCCGGCGTCCGAGCACGGGGTGGAGATTCCGTTGTGGTGACTACTCGCCCGAGCCGAAGTCGATGACGAACCCGGTGTCGCCCTGGTG
>CAZOIX010000320.1:0-5356 GCA_964579685.1 uncultured Mycobacterium sp. | reverse complement strand
TGAGGCAACGAATCCGCCTTCGCGCGCATCTTGACGTGAGGCAACAGGCCGACAAGTTACGGCACTCCAAACGTCAGTTGTTACTGCCGCAGTTGGTATCCGAAGGCTTGGCCGGCCACGCACATGAGTTGACATCCGTCGTGCTGCCGTAACCTCCTCCGGCGAATACGCCGTAGGCATCGCCGTTGGTGCCGGTGTAGGTCGCCCCGCCACCTCCACCACCGCCACCTTCGTTCTCGACGACCAGAGTCCAGCCGGCGTCCTCGAGGGCGGTCTTGTACCCGTCCATGACCTCGCCGGGCGCTCCGTTGACCAGGAAGTGCTTGTGGACACCGCCTTCCTGAATCCCGTCGGGACCGTCGGTACGCTGACTGTTCGCCGGGGCGGGCAGCAGCGACTGTAGATCTGCACCGGCGGATGTCGGCGCAGCCGTCGCCGACGTATCGGTGGTCGTGCCGGCCGTCGCGGTAGTCGCGCTTGCCGACACCGTCTCGGTCACGGTGGTGGAATCCGATCCACCTGAACCACCACACGCGGCCGTGACCATGCCCACGACCACCACGGCGGGAACCACATATCTATTGCGCGTCATACCTTCTCCTCATCGTTGACCGGTCATCGCGCCGCCGAGGGTAAGGGCAGTGCCCAGGCATCGCCCTGCTCGCGGTCGAGCACCGTCTGGCCCTTGTTCTTCAACCCGAAGATGTAGACCAGCAGGCTCACGCCGATGATCACCGTCACGTAGACGATGAACAGGATGACGTGGTCGGGCTTGGAGGCCTGGTACAGCATGGGAGCGGTGCCACCGAATGCGGAGTTCGCGAGCGCGTAGCCCAAACCGACTCCCAGGGCCCGGATTTCAGCGGGGAACAGCTCCGCCTTGACGATCGCGTTGACCGATGTGTAGCCAGTGAGGATGACGTAGCCGACCGCCAAGATCAGGAAGGCCATGACGGCCGACGTCGTCTCCGGGAGGAAGGTCAGAAGCACGTAGGTGTAGATGACGCCGGCACCACCGAAGAAGACCAGGAGTGGCTTGCGGCCGATCTTGTCGCTGAGGAGACCGCCCACCGGCTGAAGCAGCATCAAGAAGATCAGCCCCAGCAGGTTCACCCAGGTCGCGGTCAGCGCACGGTCAGAACCGAAGGTGGACTTGACGATTGCGGGTGCGTTGACGCTGTAGGTGTAGAACGCCACCGTGCCGCCCGCCGTGATGAGGAAGACGAGCAAGAGCGGCCGCCAGTAGGTGGTGAACAACGTCTTCATGGAGCCGGCTTCGGTGTCTGTGCCCGCGCGAATGGCCTCCAGATGCGACTCGCTCAGCGACTCGTCCATCGAGCGGCGAATCCACAGCACCACGAGGGCAGCGACTCCACCGATGAAGAACCCGATCCGCCAACCCCATTCGTGCATCGCATCGTCGTCGAGGAACTGCAGGGCGATCAGCAGTGTGAACTGAGCCAGCACGTGACCGCCGATGAGGGTGACGTACTGGAACGACGACAAGAAGCCGCGCCGATTCGCCGTCGCCGCCTCCGACATATACGTCGCCGACGTGCCGTACTCGCCGCCGGTCGCGAACCCCTGCACCAGCCGCGCGAGGACGAGGATCACCGCCGCCCAGTACCCGATGCTTTCGCGCGTCGGCATGATCGCCACCACGAAGGAACAGGCGGACATGACGGTGTCACTGAACATCAGGGCCGCATTGCGACCGCGCCGGTCGGCGAAGCGACCGAAGAACCAGGATCCCACTGGCCGCATGAGGAACGTGACGGCGAAGATCGCGTAGATGTACACCGTCGAGTTGGTGTCGTCCTTGTCGAAGAACTGCGCCTCGAAGTACGACGCGAAGACGGTGTAGACGTAGACGTCGTACCACTCGACGAGGTTGCCTGCGGACCCCTTGATGGTGTTCAGCACCGCTCGCCGGGTGCTCGTCGGGGCCCGCGTCGGACCTGACTGGCTGCCCGGCGTACTCGCTGTCGGCGTCCCCTCGCTCATTCAGGCGACGGTAGCCGGGCCTGTGTGTTGAGCGAAGGGGTTTGCGCTCGGCGGGCAGAACGGCTTTCCTGTTGGGATGCCTGAACTGAATCGTCGACGCGTCATGCAGCTCGCCGGCCTCGGCGCGCTGGCGGCCAGCGTGTCCGTACCCACCGCCCACGCCGAGCCGTCGAGCAGCGATTATCGCTTCGAGGACAACTTCGACGGCCCCGCCGGCTCCGCCCCGAACTTCTCCAAATGGGAGCCGGCGTACGAGCGCGAGACCATGGAAGACCCCACGTTCTGGGAGCTCCCCGGCAACGTCGGCCAGTACCGCGACGACCGGGAGAACCTGTTCCTCGACGGCAACTCCAACCTGGTGCTCCGTGCCGCCAAGGACGGCGACACCTATTACAGCGGCAAGCTCTTCGGCAGGTACCGGGGCGGCATCAACACCACCTGGGAAGCCCGGATCAAGTTCGACTGCCTGACCCCCGGATGCTGGCCGGCCTGGTACCTAGCCAACAACAGCCCTACCAACGGCGGCGAGGTCGACATCATCGAGTGGTACGGCAACGGCAGCTGGGCGCCCGGAACCACCGTCCACGCCAACCTCAACGGCGGTGAACACGTCAGCCACACCATCGCGCCGGACAGCGCGTGGCACAGATGGCGTGCACAGTGGACCGACGCGGGCATCAGCTTCTGGCTGGATCACACCGAGGGTGCGGCACCGTACTTCACCGTCACGCCCGACATGCTGCCCAACTACCAGTTCAACACCCCCGGCTACACACTGTTTCCGATCTTGGGACTCGCGGTCGCAGGTTCCGGCGGCGGGGATCCCAGCGGTGGCACCTACCCGGCCGAGATGCTCGTCGACTGGGTCCGCGTCTGGTAGACCGAGTGCCGGCCGCCGTGAATCCGCACTTCGCCATCGGCGAGGGCTACGCGGTGTACCGCGGTCCGACCACGGCAGGCACTCTGCATCGGCACGCCGGCTTTCAGATCATGATCGGCATGCCGGACGAGGTGAGCGTCGTGGACGCCTCGGACGTCACCCTTCGGGCAGCCGCGCTCATCGTCCCGCCGATGCAGCCGCACTGTCTGCTGGCCACCCCAGATGTGCTGGTCTACTTCGTCGAACCGTACTGCGCCTTCGCCGACATGCTGCGTCGCCGATACGGCGGCGCCATCGCCGCGGCTCCCGAACTTCGGACTCTCACCGAGGACGAACTCCGGCCAATGGGCGGTCGCGGAGCCGACGACCTCGATCCGCGGCTCGTACAGGCCCTGAAAGCGTTAGTGGACAGCGATATTCCGATACCCGAGGTGGCGTCGAACGTCGGGCTCTCGCCTCAACGGTTACGCGCGTTGGCTCGGCGACAACTGGGGATGCCGCTGGCGCGCTGGCGGGTGTGGACGCGACTGCGGCGCGCCGCGGAGGCTCTGCAGACCGGTCAGTCGCTGGCCGGTGCGGCGACGGTCGCGGGATTCGCCGACCAGGCCCACCTCTCGCGCCGGATGCGCGAAATGATGGGTCTCACGCCCTCAGCCCTGCTTCCGATCGTGCGCGCTCACTCCTTGCCCGCCACATAGATGGAGATCGAACCGTTCATCGTGGGGACCACCTCGGCCTCGCGGATGTCGCGAAATCCGCTCTCGGCCAATAACTTCGATAGCACGCCATCAGCGTTGGGCTGAGTGTCCTCCTTACCGTCGGCGAGCTGGACGATACGGAACGCCAGGCGCATCAACGCGGTGCGCTGTAGTCCGAAGTCGGCGATCACGACTTTTCCGCCGGGCTTCAGCACCTCGAAGACCGACGTGAGAATTGCGGCCTTCATGGGTAGTGGGCACTGATGCAGCACAAGGCTGGAGACGACGGTATCGACTGAGCCCGCCCCCAACGCTTCCGTGAGATCGTCGCCCATGCTCACGCGCCAGTCCACTGTAGCGGCGGCCGCATCGGCCTTCTCCCGCGCCAAGGCAAGCACTTCAGGATCCGGATCCAAGCCGATGATCTGTGCGCGGGGTTCCACCCGCCGAAGAAGCACCGCCAGCGATCCGGTGCCGCACCCGACATCGGCGATCACGTTACCTGGCCTCGGTGCGACGTACATGGCGGCCAATGACCGCCACAGCCGTTCACGCGTCAACTTGACCGCGGGGTCGTAGCATCGGGCCGACGCGAAACGGCCGGCGGCCGGGGTGAACGTGGGCTCGCTCATGCAGACAGTCTCGATGGCGGTCACGCATGCGGTCTTGAACAAATCGCCCGCCGCCGGCCGAAGGGAATACTTCCGCCTCCATCCGGACTTGAGCCCTACGTATCCGACGACGGGAGTGGTGGATGAAGTTCGGGATTTCCACATTCGTGACCGACGACGGCATCGACCCGGTGTCGCTGGCGCAGGCCATCGAGGAGCGGGGCTTCGACTCGCTCGTGATCGCCGAGCACACGCACATTCCCGCCAGCCGGCAGTCGCCGTATCCGATGGGCGGCGAGTTGCCGTCGATCTACTACCGGACGCTTGACCCGTTCGTCACCTTTGCCGCAGCGGCGGCCGTCACATCCAGGATCGAACTGTTCACCGGGATCGCGCTGCTCATCCAGCGCGATCCGATCGTCACCGCGAAAGAAGCCGCGAGCATCGACCTGATCTCGGGCGGCCGGTTCGTGTTCGGCGTGGGCGCGGGCTGGAACATCGAGGAGCTGCGCCACCACGGCACGGACCCGAAGACCCGTGGTGCGCTGCTCGACGAGCGCATCGAGGCGATCCGCGCCCTGTGGACCGACGAGCCCGCGGAGTTTCACGGCAAATACGTCGACTTCGATTCGTCGTACCTGCGCCCGAAGCCGGTCCGGAAACCGCATCCGCCCATCTACATCGGCGGCGACTCCGATGCCACGGTGAAGCGGGTGATTCGGCACGACGCGGGCTGGATCTCCAACCCACTTCCCGTCGACCATCTGGCCAATCGCATCGGCCAGATCCGTGACGGCGCGGGACACGACGTCCCGCTGGCCCAGTTCGGAACGCCGGTCGACGCCGACTACTGGGGTGCCGTCGAGGGTCTGGGGTTCGGGCAGGTGGCGCTGCTGCTGCCCACCAAGCCGCGCGACGAGTCGTGGCGCCAGCGCGACGAGTACGCCGACGCAGTCGCCCCGTACCCCGGCTAGAACCGTTGCCCCACAGGCGTTCAGGGCGGCCGCCCAGGCGCGCTCCTTCATCGACGCGACCACTCCACCGTCGTTGAGGATGTCGGTGCCGGTGAGGTAGCCGGCCTTGTCGCCGGCGCAGAACGCGAGCAGATCGCCCATCTCTTCGGGCTTGCCCCACCGCGGGACGGCGGCATCGGTGACCATCGC
>CAZOIX010000319.1:0-5359 GCA_964579685.1 uncultured Mycobacterium sp. | reverse complement strand
AAGAAATTGCAGGATCGGCTCGGCCACGGCAAAAGCCAGCACGATGCCCACGACGAGGGCGGCGAACAGTGCGGCAGAAGGGACACCGATCAGGCCCAGCGGATAGGTGACGCCGACCGTCGCCGCGATCAGCAGCGACCATCTCAGCAACTGTCTGATCACCATTGATAACAAGTATTCTCTTACTAAGATTGGGCTGCAACTTGCTACTATATGACCAAATCGCACGATATACCAAGGTATAACTTGCCTATGGACGAATCCGAGCCTACCCGCATGTCGGCAGCCACCGAGTTGCGGGAATCAATCGTCGCTGTCAATCAGCAGATGCGTCGGCATCGCCCCGACCACGGACTGACCCTCAGCCAGATGCAATTGCTCGGCGAGGTGAGCCGTGCCGGTGTCACCACGCCGGCCGAACTCGGTGCCCGGTTGGGCGTCCGCGTGCAATCGCTGACCGACAGCTTCAACGCCTTGGAGGACCGTGGCCTGATCGCGCGCAGGCCCGATGAGATCGATCGCCGCCGCCAGCTCATCGAGATCACCGCCGCCGGCTCTGAACTGCTCGATGCCGACCGCGCGGAACGCGATGCGTGGCTGCACGCGACCATGCGCGACAACCTGACGGACCTCGAGTTCGACCTGGTGATGCTCGTCGCGCCGGTGCTGCGCAAGCTGGCATACGCCGACGCCAAACCGGGCACACTGATCGGATGACGCCGCGCGAGCGGACTTCGACCGTCGCACGGGAGTGGATCTCTCACGATCCCGACCCGAAAACCGCAGCCGAACTTCTCGAATGCACCGACGCCGATCTCGACGAGCGGTTCGCCCACGCGCTCACGTTCGGGACCGCGGGCCTGCGCGGACCGCTGCGGGGCGGCCCGAATGGAATGAACCTGGCAGTGGTGCTGCGCGCCTCATGGGCGGTCGCCAAAGTCCTCAAGGATCGCGGCCTGCACGGCCACGACGTCGTGGTCGGCCGCGACGCCCGCCACAGCTCGGACGAGTTCGCGCTTGCCGCCGCAGAAGTTCTTGCCGCTCAAGGATTTTCCGTCAAGCTGATGTTCACCGCCGTACCCACGCCGATCATTGCGTTTACCGTCCGCCACGGCGGCGCGGTCGCGGGGATCCAGATCACCGCGTCACACAACCCACCGACGGACAACGGCTACAAGGTCTACTTCGCCGACGGGTTTCCGATCGTGCCGCCGATCGACCAGGAAATCGAGCAGGCGATGGCGAGCGCCCCGTACGCCGATCAGATTCGGCGGCAGCCGGTCATCCCGTCCGGAGTCGAGGAGGTTGGACGCTACATCGAACGCGCAGCCCAGGTCCGCCGCACCCACGGGTCGGTGCGGGTCGCGGTCACACCCTTGCACGGTGTCGGCGGTGAATTCATCCTCGACGCGTTGGTGCGCGCCGGGTTCTCCGATGTGCACGTCGTCGACAGCCAGTTCGCCCCCGACCCCGACTTCCCCACTGTGGTCCTGCCCAACCCCGAGGAACCCGGGGCCGTGGAGGCTGTGCTGAAGCTGGCGGCCGACGTCGATGCGGACATTGCGGTGGCGCTGGATCCCGATGCAGACCGTTGCGCGGTCGGCGTACCCACACCCGATGGCTGGCGGATGCTCTCAGGCGACGAAACCGGCTGGCTACTCGGCGATTACATCCTCTCGCAGCTGGAGCCGGGCCCCGTGACGGCCGCCACCGTGGTGGCGAACTCGGTGGTCTCCTCACGAATGCTCGCGGCAATTGCCCATGAGCACGGGGCGCACCATGTGGAGACGTTGACCGGTTTCAAATGGCTCTCGCGCGCCGACATCGACCTGCCTGCCTGCACGCTGGTCTACGCATACGAAGAGGCGATCGGCCACTGTGTCGATCCCGCGTCCGTCCGCGACAAGGACGGCATCAGCGCGGCAGTGCTGGTGTGTGATCTGGCCGTCGCGTTGAGGCAGCGCGGCTACACAATGCTCGATGCACTCGACGATTTGGCTCGCAGGCACGGTGTACACGCCACCTCGGCGGTCTCACGACGGGTCGCAGACGCCGATGAAGCAGATGCGGTGATGGGCCGGATTCGCGAGGCGCCGCCGGACGCGCTCGCCGGCTTCGGCATGACAGTCACCGATCTGAGGGACGCGGCCGGGCCGCTGCGCACCGACGCGGTGGTGCTGTCGGGTGGCGACGGCGAAACCACGGTCAGGGTCGTGGTGCGGCCATCGGGAACTGAGCCAAAGGTCAAGTCCTACATCGAGGTTCGCTGTGGCGATGTGAGCGACTTGGGCCAGGCACGTCTGCACGCGGCCTCACTTCTGGCCACGTTGAAGGAGCATGCCCAGCGGTGGTGACCCACCCGTAGCCCGGCTCAAGCCAACCGATCCTGAAGTACGCAGGCGTCCACATGCTCGACGCTCGTCAACAGCTCCAATCGGGCGAAGCGACTTGCCTTCCTGCTCACCAGGGACAGCCGGCCGTTGCGCAGGACAGACGTCGGATGCATCGCCAGCAGGTCGTCGGTCATCGAGTTACTGG
The DNA here is from genome assembly GCA_964579685.1 of uncultured Mycobacterium sp. Taxonomy (GTDB): domain Bacteria; phylum Actinomycetota; class Actinomycetes; order Mycobacteriales; family Mycobacteriaceae; genus Mycobacterium. Next base: position 2,821 of record CAZOIX010000319.1, on the reverse strand, counting down.
TACCGAGCAGCACGCCCCGACGCGCCCGCACGTGCCGGATGCCGTCAGGAGTCTCGAGGATGGCGCCGACGAGCTGGCCGTCGTCGAAAATCAGACGCTCCACGGCGCTCGAGCCGTGAATCCTGACTCCCCGGTCCTTCGCCATGTCCCGCAACCATTGACGCAACGTCATCCCCGGCCGTCGAGCGCACGGGATCTCCGCGATCGCACTGGCCCTGATTGACGTCCCAGCTGGCGTTCGCACCTCCGACATGGGTAGCGGCGACAACCGGCTGAACATCAGACCGTAGGGGGACGTCAGGCAATCGCGCGCCCACAGTGCCATGTCGTTGCCGTGGAACGGTGGGACAGCCCCCCGCCGGTCGACGGTCACGTTGTCGAAGGACTCCACGGAGCCGATGGGTAGATGCCCCTGCGTCTCGGTCTTGCGTGGCGATCCCAGGTCGCGGGTGAGCTCTTGGAGGTAGGCGGCCGTCGGCCCGTCGAACTCCTCGACACCCCAATAGCTCTGAATAACGGTCGCCCATGTGTCGGCGTCGGTGCCGACGGGCCCGTTCTGCGGCATCCGTCGACGGGGCTCAGCCACGAAGACGGACAACCCTGCGTCGGCCCCCGCAATCGCGGCAGCCAGCCCGGCACTGCCCGATCCGATGCAGAGGACGTCGACGAGTTCACTGTTGAACATGGTCATAACCTCGATCGCGGCGCTCACATGACCACCGCGGGTCCAACGCGTGCCGATACCGTGACGCCGGACGTACTCGTCTCAAACTCGGCTTGCCTGCGCACTTCAGCAACGCTTCCTTTACGTAATCAGATTCTTTGTCGGCTACGCTGCCGGCTGGTCGCGAAATTTCGAATCGGAACTTCGGGTCACACAATTCTTAGCTATCAGCGGAGGCTAACAGTTAGGTGATCTTGTTGCACTCCGTGTGACGAAGGCAACTTCCCCGGCAGTGAGCCTGTTGGACTTTGCCCTGAAGCCTCATTCCACGACCAACGCTAGCTGGCGCAAGCAACCGATGCAATCACGATGCGGAACAGTAATGCCTGGGCAATATGTAATTTACGAGTGGGAACATTGCCCTTAGGTATCGAGAATTTCATTTTCACCCTGCTAGGCGGGCCAGTTGCGGCCGAGCAAGAGATTAGCCAGGATTTTGCCAGTCGCCGGTGGCGCGGACACGAGACGGACACGCGCAGGCCTCGGTACCGGCCATGAAAATTGACGCTGTGGTCCATTTTTAGCAAATAAATTCTTTATGACATTTCCACTGTGGGCATACCGTCCCAGAATTGGGAATCACGGATACGACAACCCCGCAGCCAACTATTCGGCCTGCCCGCCCCGACCTCCCGGCTAACGCGGCGTGGGTCAGCGCGGCCCGAATTGGCGGTCGCCCGCGTCTCCCAGTCCTGGCACGATATAGGCGGTCTCGTTGAGCCCCTGGTCGATCGCCGCGGTGAAAAGACGCATGTTCGGCGCCACGGCCTCCAGGGCGGCGAGGCCCTCGGGTGCGACGACGACACAGATCGCCGTCACATCAACGACGTGACGGGCTTGCAGCAGTCCGATGGTATGGGCCATCGAACCGCCGGTCGCCAGCATCGGGTCCAACACCATGACCGGCTGGCGACTCAGATCGTCGGGCAGCGACTCCAAATACGGTGTGGGCTCGTGTGTTTCCTCGTCGCGGGCGACACCGACGAACCCGACACGCGCTTCTGGGATCAGTGCATGCGCTTGATCGACCATGCCGAGACCGGCACGCAGGACTGGGACCAGCAGCGGCGGATCGGCCAGTCGGTGCCCGGTGGTCTCCGCCAACGGCGTGCGGACCACGACGGTTTCGGTGGCGGCGGCACGGGTGGCTTCGTACACCAGCATCAGGGTGAGATCTCGAAGGGCGGCGCGGAACGCCGCGTTGTCGGTGGCCGCATCGCGCAGCGTGGTCAGTCGCGCCGCGGCGAGTGGGTGGTCCACGACGCGCACATCCATGGGCGGCACCTTAATCGAACCGGTGTGGCCCGGCAGCCATCCGCGCTACGCGAGACGGGCCGGCGCTGCGAACTCCTGGTACGACGCTGCGCTGAGAAGGAACTCCAGCCGCGCGAACCGGCTTGCCGTCCTGCCGACCACGCAGAGTGTGGTACCACCGCCCGTCGCCATCGGCAACATCGCCAATTCATCGTCACCGGTCGAACAGCTCGTTCCGAGCAGCACCCCGCGTCGTGCCCGCACCGACCGGGCGCCGGCCGGCGTGTCGAGTACCGCGCCGACGAGCTGACCCTCGTTGAAGAGCAGTCGCTGGACCGAGCACGACTCGTACACCTGCACACCCTTGTCCCGTGCCAGCTCCGTCAACCACTGCCGAACGGTCATGTCGCGACGCCACGTCGTCGGCACTCTCGCGATACGGCCGGCGGTGATGCTCGTGCCGTCGACCTTGCGCACCGGCGTCAGCGTCGATCGGCTGACGCGGCTGAACAGCATGCCGAACGGTGAGGTGAGACATTCGCGCGCCCAGGCGGCCAGCTCGGAGCCGTGAAACGGCGGCACAGTTGCGGTCGGATCGACGCTCAGATCGGCGAAGGTTTCGACGGTGTCGATCGGAAGGTGGCCGGCGGCCCTGGCAGGAGCCGCAGGCCCAAGGCTGCTTGTCAACTCGTCGAGGTAGGTCGTCGTCGAGCTGTTGAATTCCTCTGCACCCCAACGCCTCTGAAGCAAATTTGTCCATGACTCTGCGGGGTCGGCATCGCGCTGTGTTGGGGTTACCTCGCGTGTCGGTTCCGCGACGAGCACCTTCAGGTCCCCGTCGGC
>CAZOIX010000318.1:0-5372 GCA_964579685.1 uncultured Mycobacterium sp. | reverse complement strand
TGGACACCTCGGACCCGAACGTGCATGGCCCGCAGCCGTCGCCGGGAGTGCCCGCGGCCGCGATCCCCGGTCAGCTGTCGCCGGATATGCCCGGCGCCCCGGCGGCCCTTCCGCCGGCCCCGCCCGGCGCCCGCACCGTTCCGGTGGGTCCCGATCCTTTAAAGCCTCCGCTGCCGCCCGACTTCACCCCGGGTATCGCTCCGCTGCCGCCTGCCCTCACCGGACCTCCGCCCCCACCGGGACCGGGACCGGATGCCGGCCCCGCGGGGACACCGCCATTGCCAGGGAACCCGCCGTTCCTTCCACCACTTTCACAGGGTCAGTAGGGGGTGTAACCGATGACAACCATCTTCAACGTCCGAAACTTCAAGCTGCCGCAGGTATCTCGCGCCGCGGTGATCATCGGCACGCTCGTGGTGATTCTCGGGCTGGTGGCCGTGTTCGTGGGCTGGAACCTCTATAAGAAGCTGACCACCAACACCGTTGTCGCCTACTTCCCGGAAACGCTCGCGCTGTATCCTGGCGACAAGATCCAGATCATGGGCGTCAAGGTCGGCACGATCGACTCGATCGAGCCGGCCGGCGACAAGATGAAGGTCACCTTCAACTACGACAACGAGTTCAAGGTGCCCGCCAACGCGACCGCGTCGATCCTGAACCCCAGTCTGGTCGCCTCGCGCACCATCCAGTTGTCGCCGCCCTACACCGGCGGACCGGTGATGGAGGACGGTGCCGTCATCCCGATCGACCGCACCCAGATACCGGTGGAGTACGACGAACTCCGTGACTCCATCAACCGCATCCTGACCGACCTGGGCCCGACACCGGAGCAGCCCAAGGGCCCCTTCGGCGACATCATCGAGTCGGCCGCCGACGGGTTCGCGGGTAAGGGTGAAGAGCTCAACCGGACGCTGAACGGCCTCTCCGAAGCGCTCTTCACCCTCAACGAGGGGCGCGGTGACTTCTTCGGTGTGGTCAAGAGCCTGGCCCTGTTCGTCAACGCGCTCTACCGCAGCGATCAGCAGTTCGTCGCGCTCAACGACGACCTCGCGACGTTCACCAACGCGTTCACCAACACCGATCGTGAGGTCGCCAACGCCCTGGCCGACCTCAACACCCTGCTGTCGACGACCCGGGGGTTTCTCGACGAGAACGCCGAGGTGCTGACCCACGACGTCAACAACCTCGCCGACGCCACCAACGCGATCCTGCAGCCCGACAGCAAGAACGGGCTGGAAACCGCGCTGCACGTGTTCCCGAACCTTGGCGCCAACCTGATGAACATCGTCTCCCCCGTCACCGGCGGTGTGAATAGCTTCCCGGTGATCAACAACTTCGCCAACCCGCTCCAGTTCATCTGCAGCTCGATTCAGGCAGGTAGCCGGTTGGGGTATCAGGAATCGGCCGAGATGTGTGCTCAGTATCTCGCCCCGATCCTGGACGCCATCAAGTTCAACTACCTGCCGTTCGGCATCAACCAGACCACGACGGCGATGACGCTGCCTAAACACATCGCCTACTCCGAGCCCAGGCTTCAGCCGCCGCCGGGATACAAGGACACCACCGTGCCGGGCATCTGGTCGCGGGACACGTTGTTCTCGCACGGCAACCACGAGCCCGGCTGGGTGACCGCGCCCGGTATGCAGGGCGTCGATGTGCAGCCGTTCACCAAGAACATGCTGCTGCCCGAGTCCCTCGCCGAGTTGATGGGCGGCCCCGATGCGCCCATCCCGCCCGCGCCGCCCACCTTCGGCGGCCCGCATCAGGCCGGCCCGCCGGATGCGTACAACGAGAGTTCCCCGCTGCCCCCGCCGTGGTATCCGCAACCGGGTCCCGTGCCCGGTCCTGCGCCGGGCGTGATCCCGGGTGATCCGGGTGGCGCTGCCATGACGGGTCCGCTGCCCGTCCCCGGACCCGGTCCGGGACCCGCCCCGGCGGCACCGGCGCCCGTTGGACCACCGCTACCCGCTGAGGCAGGCTGATGATGACCGGTCGCAGATTGAGGCGAATCGCGGTACGCACCGTCGCGCTGTTGGCGGTCGCGCTGACGCTGAGTTCGTGCGGGGTGTGGCCGTGGCGCGGCATCTCCAACGTGGAGCTGCCCGGCGGCCCGGGGACCGGTTCGGACCGGATGACGGTCTACGTGCAGATCCCGGACACGTTGGCGCTCAACGTCAACAGCCGCGTCCGGGTGGCCGACGTGTTCGTCGGGCGCGTGCGGTCGATCGAGCTGAAGAACTGGGTCGCGACGCTGACCCTGGACATGGAGCCCAACCTCGGGCTGCCGTCCAACGCGCTCGCCCGCATCGGACAGACCAGCCTCCTGGGCAGCCAGCACGTAGAGCTGGAGCCGCCGCCCGATCCGTCGGGGCAGCCGTTGCGCAGCGGCGACACGATCCCGTTGAAGAACAGCTCGGCGTTCCCGAGCACCGAGCGGGTACTGGCGAGCATCGCCACCATCCTGCGCGGCGGTGGAGTGTCGAATCTCGAGACGATCCAGACCGAGATCTTCAATGTGCTCAATGGCCGGGCCGACCAGATTCGGGAGTTCCTGAACAAGCTCGACACGTTCACCGACGAACTGAACAAGCAGACGCAGGACATCACCCGCGCGATCGATTCCACCAACCGGTTGCTCTCGATCGTTGCCCAGCGCAACGACACGCTGGATCAAGTGCTGATCGAATTCCCGCCACTGATCAAGCATTTCGCCGATACCCGCGACCTGTTCGCCGACGCGGTCGAGGCGTTGGGCCGGGTCAGCCTCGCTGCGGACAACGCCCTGGCGCCAGCGAGCGACAACCTGAACACCAACCTGCAGAACTTGCAGCGGCCACTGAAGCAGCTGGGCCGGGCGTCGCCGTACGTCATCGGTGCGCTCAAGTTGATGCTCACGGCGCCGTTCTCGATCGAGAACGTGCCGAAGGTCATCCGCGGCGACTACCTCAATGCGTCGTTGACGGTGGACCTGACGCTCTCGGCTCTCGACAACGCCGCCTTGTCCGGCACGGGTGTCTCAGGTATGTTGCGCGCGCTCGAGCAGTCCTGGGGCCGTGATCCGGCGACGATGATCCCGGATGTCCGGTTCACGCCGAACCCGCACAACGCACCAGGCGGGCCACTGGTCGAAAGGGGTGAGTGAGCAGTGCTGACCAGGTTCATCAAGATTCAGTTGGTGCTGTTCACCATCCTGACGGTGATCGCGGTCGTCGTACTCGGCTGGTACTACCTGCGGATACCGAGCCTGGTCGGCATCGGGCAGTACGAGCTGAAGGCCCAACTGCCGCGGTCCGGCGGCCTGTATGCCACTGCCAACGTGACCTACCGCGGCACCCAGATCGGCAAGGTCACCAGCGTGGTGCCCACCGAGACCGGTGCGATGGCGACGATGAGCATCGACGACCGGTACAAGATCCCGGCCGACGCGTCGGCGAACGTGCACTCGGTGTCGGCGATCGGCGAGCAGTACCTCGACCTGGTTTCGACGGGTAACCCGGGCCAGTACCTCAGCCCCGGGACGGTCATCACCGACAGCACCGTGCCGAGTGAGGTCGGTCCCGCACTGGATGCGGCCAACGAGGGCCTTGCGGTGCTGCCCAAGGAGAAGATCGACGCTCTGCTCACCGAGACGTCCAATGCCGTCGGCGGTTTGGGACCCGCACTGCAACGACTGGTCGACTCGACCTCGAATGTGGCGCAGGGCTTCAAGGACAACCTACCTCAGGTCAACGACATCATCGCCAACTCGGCGCCGATTCTGGACAGCCAGGTTCAGTCCGGCGACAACATCGAGGCGTGGTCGCGGAACCTGAACGTCATCGCCGCGCAGGCGGCTGAGCAGGACGCCGCCCTGCGCAGCGGCATCCAGGACGCCGCTCCGACGCTCGATCAGGTGAACGCGGTGTTCAGCGATGTGCGTGACTCGCTGCCCCAGACGCTGGCCAATCTCGCGATCGTCATCGACATGCTCAAGCGCTACAACAAGGGCCTGGAACAGACTTTCGTGATGTTGCCGCAGGGCGCGGCGGCCGCCCAGGCGGGAACCCTCTTCGAGGACCTCGGTCAACTGCCGCTTGTGCTGGCGATCAACCAACCGCCGCCGTGTCTCACCGGTTTCTTGCCCGCATCCGAATGGCGCTCGCCAGCGGATACGTCCATGGCGCCGCTGCCGAAGGGCACCTACTGCAAGATCCCGAAGGATTACCAGGGCAACGTCGTTCGTGGTGCCCGCAACTACCCGTGTGTGGACGTGCCGGGCAAGCGCGCGGCCACGCCGATGGAATGCCGCAGCCCCGAACCGTACGTGCCGCTGGGCACCAACCCATGGTACGGCGATCCGAACCAGATCCTGTCCTGCCCGGCACCCGGCGCTCGGTGCGATCAGGGTGTCAACCCGGGACGTGGTGTCATCCCGGCCCCGACGGTCAACAACGGCGTGAACCCGGCTCCCGCCGACCAGCTGCCTCCGCCGCAGTCCACCGCGCCCATCAGCGACCCGCTCAGCCCCCCTGGCCAGGGCACCGTCAGCTGCAGTGGACAACAACCCAACCCCTGCATCTACACTCCGGCACCGGGGCCCCCCGGCTCCACGGCCGTCTACAGCCCGGCCAGCGGTCAGGTAGTGGGGCCCGACGGCGTCAGGTACAACGTCAGCAATTCGAGTAACCCAGGAGACGACGGATGGAAGGAGATGCTGGCACCAGCCAGCTGAACCCCACCGATGCCGATCAGGCGCCTGACGATTCGTTAGCAGAGCCGCAGGACCAGCAGACCGAGGACACCACCGCCGAGCCGACCGACGATCGGCGCGCATCGCGCCTCGGGCGCGGCTGGGTCGCCACCATCTGTGCCGGACTGCTGCTGCTGGCCGCGGCCGGCGGGGTCGGAGGCTACCTCGCGTTGAAGGCGAACCGACAGAGCGCGGATACTGCGCGGGAGGAAGCCGTGGCCCTGAAGGCGGCCAAGGAGTGTGTGGCCGCCACGCACGCGCCCGACGTCACCGCGATGACCGCCGCACAGTCGAAGATTATCGAATGCTCGACGGGCGACTTCGGTGCGCAGGCGAGTCTGTACAGCGGTGTGCTGGTGGACGCCTACCAGGCTGCCGACGTCACGGTGAAAGTGTCGGATATGCGCGCGGCGGTCGAACGGCACAACGACGACGGGTCGTTCGACGTCCTGGTCGCGGTGCGGGTCAAGGTCACCAACTCCGACGCCGCCGACCAGGAGCAGGGTTACCGGCTGCGTCTGCAGATGGCGCCCGAGGAGGGCACCTACAAAATCGCGAAGCTGGACCAGGTCACCTCGTGACCGCTGTACTGGACTCTGTGGACGCAGCAGAGACCGAGGACGCGCGCGAACCTGCGCTGGCG
>CAZOIX010000317.1:0-5376 GCA_964579685.1 uncultured Mycobacterium sp. | reverse complement strand
ACCGAACCTCGTCGAGGCTGCGCTGCGGCGCGGACTCGTCTGCGAGGTCTTCGCCACCGAAGCGGCGACGGCCCGATTCGGATCAATGCTGACCGGCACGCAGGTCCACCTGGTGACCGAGCGGGCCGCAAAAGCGCTGTCGGAGACCGTTACTCCGGTCGGCCTCGTCGCGGTGTGCGCGGTGCCCGAAACCTCGCTCGACGATGTGCTCGCCGAGACGCCGCAGCTACTGGCCGTCGCCGTGGAGATTTCCGAGCCCGGCAACGCGGGCACCCTGATTCGCGTCGCCGATGCGATGGGCGCCGCCGCCGTCGTCCTCGCCGGCCACAGTGTCGACCCGTTCAACGGCAAATGCCTGCGTGCCTCGGCGGGAAGCATCTTCTCGATTCCGGTCGTGTCCGCACCGGACGCCGCCGCGGCGGTGACGGCGATTCGCGCGACCGGCCTCCAGGTGCTGGCCAGCACCGTCGACGGCGAAATCTCCCTCGACGAGACGGATTTGGCGGTGCCGACGGCGTGGCTGTTCGGGCCGGAGGCGCACGGCCTTTCGACGGCACTGGCCGAGGCCGCGACGCACCGGGTACGCATCCCGATGCCGGGAGCCACCGAGAGCCTCAACGTCGCTTCGGCGGCCGCGATCTGCCTGTACCAGAGCGCACGGGCTCGCCGCGTGTAACGACAGGGCGCAACGAGGGCCCGAATCCCGCCGTGGCGTTACACCCGGCGCGGCTAGTTGGCCTTCAGTAGCTGTTCGGAGATCTGCACCATCAGCTTTCGCGGCGTGATCCGATAACCGTTGGCGAGCAGGGTGTTCCGCCATCCCGAGACGACGGTCGGGGAGGACTTGTCCAGCGCCGCCAGCGCCGTGTCGACGACCTGTTTGGGGGTCTGCCTGCCGTCGGTGAGGAATTCTTCACCGGTGCGCGCGAAGAATTCCGTCTCGGTGGCACCCGGGCACAATGCCAGCACCTTGACCCCCGTTCCCTTGCACTCCTGCCAGAGGGCCTCGGAGAACGACAACACGAAGGCCTTCGGGGCGCCATAGACCGCCATGCCTGGCGTCGGCTGATACGCCGCGGTCGACGCCACGTTGATCACGACGCCGAAGCCGGCCGCGGTCATGGCGGGCAGATAACGCGCTGTCAGGTCGACCAGGGTGCCGCAATTCAGCTGGATCTGCGCGGCATTCGCGGCGGCGTCCTGGGTGGCGAACTTGCCGTGTAGGCCGACCCCGGCGTTGTTCACGAGGATGTGGATCGTCCTGCCCAGGGCACTGACTTTCGCCGCCAGCTCGGCGCCGGAACCCGGCACGGCAAGATCGGCGGCGATCACGTCGACCGTCAGGTCGGGGTGCCGGTCGGTGAGCGTCTTCTGCAGCTCAGCGAGCTTTTCGGCGCGGCGTGCGACGAGCACGAGGTTGACACCGCGTTTCGCCAATTGGACGGCGAACTCCTCGCCGATTCCTCCGCTGGAACCGGTGATCAACGCCGTCTTGCTGTTCAGGTCCACGCGATCCTCCTGGCGGTAGCCGAGAACCCCAGGCTAGTCGCACTAACCGCCGTTGAGCAGTCCCCTGGCCACGTGGGTGATCTGCACCTCGTTGCTGCCGGCATAGATCATCAGGGACTTCGCATCGCGGGCCAGTTGCTCCACCCGGTATTCGGTCATGTAGCCGTTGCCGCCGAACACCTGCACGGCCTCCATCGCCACATCGGTGGCGGCCTGGGAGCAGTACCACTTGATCGCCGACGCCTCGGGAAGCGAGATGGGCTGGCCCTTCTCCGCCGACTCGATCACCCGGAAAAGGATGTTGCGCACGTTCATTCGGGCGACTTCCATGTTCGCGAGCTTGAGCTGGATGAGCTGGAACTGCCCGATCTCCTGGCCCCACAGCTTGCGGGTCTTCGCGTAGTCGACGCACAGCCGCAGACACTCCTCGATGACGCCGAGGGACATCGCCGCAACGCCGATGCGCTCGGCGGAGAAGTTCGACCGCGCGCTGGCGCGTCCGTCGCCCGCCGAGCTGTCCTCGGTTTCACCGAGCAGCCTGTCGCGGCCCAGTCGGACGTTGTTGAAGAACAACTCTCCGGTGCGCGAGCTGTGAATGCCCATCTTGCTGAACGGTTTTGACTGGACGAACCCTTCCATGCCGCGGTCCAGCACGAACGTCAGCACCTTGCGGTCACGCGGATTCGATGCGGAGTCGCGCGCTTCGTTTTCGCTGAGTTTCGCGTACACCACCACGACGTCCGCGTCGGGACCGTTGGTGATGAAGGTCTTCTGGCCGTTGAGGATGTAGTCGTCACCGTCGCGGACGACGTAGGACTTCATGCCCCCGAACGCATCCGATCCCGAGTCGGGTTCGGTGATGGCCCACGCGCCGATCTTGTCGTAGGTGACGAGATCGGGCAACCAGCGCTCCTGTTGGGCGAGGGTGCCCCGGCCCTGGATCGTCGGCACCGTCAGGCCGAGGCTGACCCCCATTCCGGTGACGATGCCCATCGAGACCTTGCACAGCTCGCTGACCACGACGAAGCCCATGCCGCCGGAGCCGCCCCCGAACATGCCGCCGCCACCGGAGGCCTTGCCCGACGACTCACCGCCGTCACGCAGCTTCGCCAGCCGCTTGTTGAGCGAGTCGCGCGCCATGTCGGCGATCCCGAACGTGGCGAACAGCTTGCGGATGATCGGGTAGGGCTCCATGTCGCCGCTCTCGAGGTCATCGACATGCGGGCGAATCTCTTTGTCCACGAACTCCCGCACGGCGTCGCGCACGGCAAGATCGACGTCAGTCCATTCCAGCATGCGTCCTAGGCTGCCTTACTGCGGCCGCGCGCCGGACGCAGGCCCGCCAAAGAGAACGTCGTGTGCACCAACGAGCCTGCTCGGTCGAGCAGCGACTTGCGTGGCGGCAGGTAGTGCATGGGCAGGCCGTGGCGGTCCCGCGGTGGCGCCATGAAGGCGGGCGCCTCGACCAACGGCGCATCGTCGGGCAGCTTGCCCTCGGCACGGCGGTAGGCCGCCAATGCGCGCGGATGGAGCCGGATCTCGTCGGGCACGGCGACGAAGGCCAATTCCACCAGCTTTCCGAAGATCCGAAGCAGCACCTCGTCGCCGGGTGTCCACCGCATTCCGGCCTTCTCGCGTACCGCGGGGTCGAACAAGCCGGCGGCGATCCATCGCTGCGCGCCGACCATCGGCTTGAAGAGCTGATCCCAGATCGGTGTGGGCATCAGCACGAACCACGGCTTGGGGATGCGGATGGTGAAGATGTCGAGCGTTGCGCGGTTGATCTCCAACTCGTCGCGACACTTGGCGTCCCAGTAGTCGCAGAACGCCTCCCAGCTGTCGGGAACGGGCCGCATGCTCATGCCGTACATCCGGTACCACTGCACGTGCTCGTCGAACAGTTGCCGCTTCTCGGCATCGGTCAGTCCGCCGCAGAAGTACTCGGCGGTTTTGATGATCAACATGAAGAACGTCGCATGCGCCCAGTAGAACGTCTCGGGATTCAGCGCGTGGTAGCGCCGGCCTTCTGCGTCAACGCCTTTGATCGTGTTGTGGTAGCTCTTGATCTGCGCGCCGGTCTGGGCGGCCCGATCGCCGTCATAGACGACGCCCATGATGGGGTAGACCGAGCGTGCGACGCGCTGCAGCGGCTCGCGCAGCAGAATCGAATGGTCTTCGACACCGGCGCCGAGTTCGGGATACATGTTCTGGATGGCGCCGATCCACACGCCGAGCATCCCGGTCCGAAGGTCGCCGAAGTACTTCCACGTCAACGAGTCGGGACCGAGGGGGTCCGCCGCGGTCCCGCGCACCCGCTTCGCGTCGGTCGATGTCGATCTCAGGGCCATTGGTTCCTCGCTGAATCCAACCCGCTGTCAGATCATCACGATAATGTTGACAACGCGCGTTGTCTACGAATTGGGATGCGCGGCGGCACAGTGTTATGCAGCCTCCACTTGCCCGCCGCCCGCTCGTGACCAGCCGGTTTATCGGCGTATCGGCGCTCAACTAGGCTGACGTGTGTGGATGATGTCGAGCCGATCGACGAAGGATCTGGCAGGCAGTCATCGGGGCCCATGTCGTGGCTCAAGAACACCAATCACAGCCCGTCCGTCGTGGCCTTCCTGCGACGCGCGCGTCGTGCGCTGCCCGGTGACCCCGAGTTCGGCGATCCGCTGTCGGTGTCCGGTGTCGGCGGCCCGAGTGCTGCGGCGCGCGCCGCCGACCGGCTGCTCGACCGCGAGGTCGCCTCACGCGAGGTCAGTCTCGGCGCCCTGCAGGTGTGGCAGGCGCTGACCGAGCGGGTGTCGGGGAAACCCGCCTATCGCGAGGCGACGATCGTGTTCACCGATCTGGTCGGATTCTCGTCCTGGTCGCTGAGTGTGGGCGACGACGCGACGCTCAAACTTCTGCGTCGTGTCTCCCAGGTCGTCGAGCCGCCGCTGTTGGAGGCGGGCGGCCAGATCGTCAAACGCATGGGCGACGGCATCATGGCGGTGTTTTCCAGGCCGGTGACGGCGGTTGCCGCCGCCATCAAGGCCCGCGAAGCGGTGAAAACCCTTGATGTGGACGGCTACACACCGCGCATGCGTGTCGGGAGTCACACCGGCAGGCCGCAGCGGATCGGCTCGGACTGGCTCGGCATCGATGTGAACATCGCGGCCCGGGTGATGGACCGGGCCACCAGGGGCGAGTTGGTGGTATCCCAGACGACGCTGGACGGCATCTCCGAAGAGGACTTCGAATCGCTGGGCGTGGACGCCAAGCGACTCCGCAAGCAGGTGTTCGCGGCCAAACAGGACGGCGTGCCCGCCGATTTCGTCATGTATCGGTTGCGATCTCGCGGCCAGCTCGCCGCCGACGATGGGGACACGCCCTCAATTTCGCCTTAAGAATCCTCCAAGATCACCGTCCAACACTGCTTCGTAACTGGTTCTCACATCGAAGCGAGAGGTCATCGTCATGGGCGCTTACTGGAAAGCCGTCGAAATCGCCGTACCTCTGAACATGCATCCCGTGCACATCAACAACTTCATCACCGCCGAGATTCACATCCTCGCGGGACGGGCAGGCGAAGCGGTCGCCGATGTGCGCATCGGTGCGCCCCGCGATGTCCACGGCGAGTTCAGCACCTGGACGGCGTCTTACTTGCCCACCCCCGTCAAAGAGACGATCGCTGCCTGATCTGGGTGCGAGGCCGCGATGACGCGTCGCCTATGATCGCCGGGTGGCTGATCAGCCAATAGACCTGTCCGAAGAAGCGCTGACCGACGCTGTCAGCGCGGCTCGGCGTGCCTTTGACGAGGCGACCGACCTCGACGCGCTCGCCCGGGCCAAGACCGAGCAACTGGGCGATCGCGTCGAGGT
>CAZOIX010000316.1:0-5391 GCA_964579685.1 uncultured Mycobacterium sp. | reverse complement strand
AGCACGGCCTGATCGCCGGGCTTTCGGATCCCGGCCTGGCAGGCGCTCTGCGCGAGATCCACGCGGACGTGGCGCGGGGTTGGACGGTGGAGAAACTGGCGCGCGCGGCGAACATGTCGCGAGCGGTGTTCGCAGAACGGTTCGCGCGGAAGATCGGAATGCCGCCGATGCAGTACGTGCTGGAGTGGCGGGTGGCCCTGGCCAAGGACATGCTGCGCGGAGAACGGCCATCGCTCGCCGAGGTCGCCGAGGTGGTCGGTTATCAGTCGGCAAGCGCGTTCACCACCGCGTTCACCCGCGTGAACGGCTGCTCGCCGCGGGAGTACGCGCGCAGTCATTCGGCACGCGAGGACAATTGACGCGACCGCGAATTCGATTTGTGTAGGCCGGATCACGTCGGCGGGGCCGAGGTGATGTTGCTGGCGCCTGTGGGGCGAAAGAGCAGGCAAATGCTAGTCAGGTGTGGTGATTCGCACCCATGTTCCCCTGGCATCGGGTTACTGTCTCGGGTGGCGATCCAACTGACTTTGGGAGGACATGGATGAGCGGCTACACGACCATCGTTGTCGGCACGGACGGATCGGATTCGTCGCTGCGCGCGGTGGAGAAGGCCGGCCAGATCGCCGCCGGGTCAGACGCCAAGGTTGTCGTTGCGACGGCGTACTTTCCCCAGAGCGAGGATCAGCGCGCCGCCGACGTGCTCAAGGACGAGGGCTACAAGATGTCGGGTAACGCCCCCATCTACGCGATCCTGCGGGAGGCCCGTGACCGCGCGCAGCAGGCGGGAGCCAAGACCGTCGAGGAGAAGGCGGTCGTCGGCGCCCCGGTCGACGCGTTGGTCGACCTGGCCGAGGAAGTGAACGCGGATCTGCTCGTCGTCGGCAATGTCGGGCTGTCGACCATTGCCGGCCGGTTGCTCGGATCCGTGCCGGCCAACGTCGCGCGTCGCTCTAAGACCGACGTGCTGATCGTGCACACCACACCGTAAAGATCAGCGCTGCCAACACAATCGGCCAGTCACCGAGACGGTCGTAGAGGGTGGTACGCGCGCCGAGCGGTACGTCGACCACCAAGACGCCGCGATCGGCGGCCGGCAGCCAGCCGAGATTGCGGCCGCGCGCATCGAACGCCGAACTGACGCCGGACAACCCGGCATGTACCGCCGGATGACCCGTTTCGGTGGCGTGCACCGCGGCCATACTTGCCAGCTGTGGCTGCGCCCAGCTGCCCTGGTAGCTCGATGTCGAACTCTGGTAGGCCACCAGCTCGGCTCCGAGGTCCACCACGCGTCGAGGCAGGTCCGAGAACGTGGTCTCGAAGCTGATCAGAGGTCCGATGGCCAGCGACTCCGTGTGCAGCACGACGGGTCCGTCGCCGCGGCGACGGTCCTCGCCCGCCGCCCTGGTATGACGGGTCGCCCACCCGAGTAGCGGGCGCAGCGGTACGTACTCACCGAACGGCACCAGCCGCGTCTTGGCATAGGTGCCGCGCACCCCGTCGGACCCGATGAGCATCGACGTCTTGTATATCCCCCGTCCTGGCGCTCTCGCATCGACGTTGACCAGCAGGTCCGCACCGATCCGACGACGAAGGTCGACCAGGCGACCGACGGCGTCTGGATCACTCTCGAGATCGACACCCACGCTGCTCTCACCCCAGACGACGAGATCGATCCGCCGGCCCGCCAACCCCTCGGTCAGCGCCACGCTCGCCGCCTGGCGTGCCGTCGCCTCTGCGATATCGCCGGGCTGCACGAGCGCGACACGTGCGGTGGAACCCGGCTCGGGCGCCGGGCCCCACCAGAACCACACCGGACCCACGACCGCAAGCGCGACGGGCAGCGCGGCCGCACGCCACGAGCGCAACAGGATCGCGCCGACGATCCCGGTGTTGGCGGCCACCACCAGGAAGCTGACGAGCCATACGCCGCCCACCGAGGCCGTCGCGAGGGTCGCCGGCTGATTCCACTGGGAGGCGCCGAGCAGCGCCCACGGTCCGCCGAGGCGGTGCCAGGACCGCACGGCTTCGGCGAGCACCCAGGCCGAGGGCAGCACGGCGACCGCGATGAGCGCCTTCCGGACGGTGATCTGGCCGCAGAGCTGGCGATGCGCCGCCCATCCCCAGGGAAACCACAACGCGCCGACCCCGGCGGCGAACACGGCCAGCAGCGGTCCGCTGCTCGCGCCGAGCCAGTATTGGTTCACCAGCACGAAACCGGTCATTCCGCACCAGGCGCGGCCGCCGCCCTGAGCTGCGGTCGGCGCCGCCCGGATCACGAACAGCAGGGGAACCAGCCCGACCCATGCCAGCCACCACCACGAGGGGGCCGGAAACGCCAGGGCAAGCGGGGCACCGGCGGCCAGCGCCGCCGCGTAACCCCGAATCGCTGTCAGGTAGCGGATGCCTTGGCGATGCTCCCGATCGCCGCATCGAGCGTCGCGTTGAATTCTTCGTCGCTCTGCTGCGCGGTGAGTCCCTCGGTCAGCGCACGCGAGAAGCTGGCGATGACGCCGTTGTTGCGGGCCAACCGCTCGCAGGCCTCGTCACGGCTGTAGCCACCCGAAAGGGCGACCACGCGGAGCACCTTGGGGTGTTCGACGAGCTGCTGGTAGCGGTTGTCGGTGTCGGGCAGCGTCAGCTTGAGCATGACCTTCTGGTCGTCGCCCAAGGCGTTGACGCCGGCCAGCAGTGCGTCGTGGAGCTGGTCTTCGGCTTCTGCTTTCTTCGGGCTCTTGATGTCGATCTCGGGCTCGATGATCGGCACCAGCCCCTTGGCGAGCACCTGCCGGCCCACCTCGAACTGCTGGGCCACCACGGCGTCCAGGCCGGCGCCGGGCATCTTGATGACCGAGCGCTCCTTGGTGCCGAAGACGCCGTTGGCCACTGCCCGGTCCAGCAGGTCGTCGAGACCCGGCATCGGCTTCATGGTCTGCGCGCCGTCCTGCTCGTCGTTGAGACCCTTGTCGATCTTGAGGAACGGAACGATGTTCTTGACGTTCCACAGGTAATCGGCGGTGGGCCGGCCCTCGATCTGGCGGTCCATCGTCATCTCGAACAGGATCGCGCCCATGATGCGGTCACCGTTGAAGGCCGGGCTGGTGATGATGCGGGTCCGCATCTCGTGGACCAGGTCGAACATCTGCTCGTCGTTCGCGTAGGCGTCCTCACCGATGCCGTACAGCTTGAGTGCCTTCGGGGTGCTGCCGCCACTCTGGTCGAGCGCTGCGATGAAACCGGCGCCGCTCTGCGCCTTCTTCAACTGATCCTGATTCACCTTCATCTGCCCTTTCTGGTTCACAGGCAAATCTAGCCCTGCTCCCACAGTCGACCGTCAGCTGGCTCGCTCAAATCCGGTTCATTCGCGGTCGGCGGTGCGATACTCCCAATGGCGAAGGGGTCACCTATGACGTCGACACTGCACCGGACGCCGATCGCACGCCGCGAGAACGGCCTACCGCCTCCGGACGTGCCCCTGGCCGACATCGACCTCGCGTCGCTGGAGTTCTGGGAGCGTGACGACGACATCCGCGACGGAGCGTTCGCGACGTTGCGGCGTGAGTCGCCGATCACCTTCTTCGAGGTGGCAGACTTCCCGGGTTTCCCGGCGGGCGCCGGCCATTGGGCCCTCACCAGGTTCGACGACATCCACCATGCCAGTCGTCACCCCGAGATCTTCAGTTCGATTCCGACCAGCACGTCCCTGAACGAGGTGGCCCCGGAGGTCGCCGAGTTCACCGGGTCGATGATCAACCTCGACGATCCCCGTCACACCTGGTTGCGCAAGATCGTCAACCGGGCCTTCACGCCCAAGGTGCTGGCCCGCATCGAGGGCAGCGTGCGCGATCGGGCGCGCAGGATCGTGACCGACATGGTCGCCAACCATGGCGATGGCCGAGCCGACTTTGTAGCCGAGGCTGCCGGGCTGCTGCCGTTGCAGGTCATCTGCGACATGATGGGCATTCCGGAAGAGGACGAGGAGAAAATCTTCCATTGGACCAACGTGATGTTGGGTTTCGGCGATGACGAAGTGTCGGGCGACTTCGACACGGTCCTGGCGGTGGTGAACGAAATCGTGGACTACGCCATGCGGCTCGCCGAGGAACGGCGAGCCAACCCCGGCGACGACCTCACCACCAGCCTGGTGCAGGCCGAAGTCGACGGGGTGGGGCTCACGTCAAGCGAATACGCATCGTTCTTCATACTGCTCTCGGCCGCGGGCAACGAGACCACGCGCAACGCCATCAGCCACGGGATGGTGGCATTGTCGCGCTATCCCGAGGAGCGTGAGAAGTGGTGGAACGACTTCGACGGGGTGTCCGCCACCGCCGTCGAGGAGATCGTCCGGTGGGCGTCTCCCGTCATCTTCATGCGGCGCAACTTGACCCAGGACATCGAGATGCGCGGCATCGAAATGAAGGCGGGGGCGAAGGTATCCCTGTGGTACAACTCGGGCAACCGCGACGAGGCCAAGTTCGCCAATCCGTGGTTGTTCGATGTCACGCGAGATCCGAACCCGCACATGGGGTATGGGGGCGGCGGCGCGCACTTCTGCCTTGGGGCCAATCTGGCCCGACGTGAGATCCGGGTGATGTTCGAGGAGTTGCGGCGCCAGATACCCGACGTCGTCGCCATCGAGGAACCCGCGATCCTGCACTCGGCGTTCATTCACGGCATCAAGCGGTTACCGGTCGCCTGGACCGCCTGAGGGTCTTTAAGGCATGGCCGGCGGCTTCGCTGGTTTCGACGCCCAGCGTGTCACCGCAGGATGCGGTCGAACTGCCTGATCGGGTGAATTCCGTGCAGGTCGCGGTAGGACGGTGGCTGCCGGTCACCCGCGTCCTTGATGCCGTATTCGACCGCCAGCTCCGCGCCGATGAACGTCTGGCCGGACTTGTCCATCAGCGCCGGGTCGTTGAACAGCGCCCAGATGACGTGCCCCGTGAACTCGGGGGTCTCCGCTTCGTCGCCGAGATGGCTGAGCTGGTCGGGGGCCGTGGCGACGATGTTCTTGAACCGTTCGGTCAGCAGGATGCCCATCCAGATCGAGACGGAGGCGATGCCGAACTTCTTGAAGTCGACGGCCATGTCGGCGGCCATCTTGTCCGTTCCCGCCTTGTGCACCCCGTAGGCCGGACCGAACACGTAGTGGGCGGCGCCCGGAGCCGACGTGAACACCACCAGCCCGCGCTGCTGAGGCAGCATCAGCGGCGCCGCGTACACGGTGGCGACATAGGCGCTGCGAAGGCCGACGTCGAGGGTGTCGATGACGTTGATCGGCTCTTCCCAGAATCGGGTCCGGGCCATCATCTCGTCGCGGATGACGACCGCGTTGTTCACCAGGAGGTCGAGTCGACCCTGTTCGCGCCCGACCCGGTCGAACAGGGCTTTCGT
>CAZOIX010000315.1:0-5428 GCA_964579685.1 uncultured Mycobacterium sp. | reverse complement strand
ACGCTACCGTCCGAACGCAGCACGACCGTCGCCGGCATGACGTTGGGAACCTCGAACGCCGCCGCGATCTGCCGTCGCCCGTCCTGCAGGGTCGGCAGGTGAACGCCCAGCTCGGCCAGCCGCAGCAGCGCCGCCGTCTCGTTCTCGTCCTGATGGACCGTCAGCACGGTCACCCCGGGGCCGACCCGTTTCTGGTATTCGGCCATCGCGGGTAGCTCCTGGGCGCACGGCGCGCACCAGTAGGCCCACAGGTTCAGTACGACGGTCCGGCCCGCGACGGCCCTGGCGACGTCGACGCTGGACCCGTCACCCGCGCACTCCAGCACAATCCCGCGCAACACCTCGGGGCCAGGCCCTGTCCCGGGCCCCGGACACGGCGCCAGCTCCGCCCGGGCCCGAGGCCCCGCCAGCGCCTGGGCCGTGTCGGCGTCACGACGGTCGCGCGATGCGCCCGGCCCGGGTGAGCCGGTGCCGGATTCGTCGCCGTCGAGCTGAGTCCACAGGGCGGCGCCGACCGCGATCACCACGACCATCACCGCGACGGTCCAACGTGTCGAGGTCTTCATCGGTGCGGCGAGAACGGGGTCAGAGGCCGGCCAGCGCCAGCAGGTGTTCGGTTTCGGGGCCCTTGACCAGGGGTGCCGCGATCAGCGGGTCCGTAGGACCTGTGCCGAAGGACGGGCAGTCCTTGGCCAGGACACACACGCCGCACGCGGGCTTGCGGGCGTGGCATACGCGCCGGCCGTGAAAGATCACCCGGTGGCTCAGGTCGGTCCACTCGCTGCGCTCGATGAGGTCACCGACCGCGTGCTCCACCTTCACCGGGTCCTCCTCGGCGGTCCATTGCCAGCGCCGCACCAAGCGACCGAAGTGGGTGTCGACGGTGATTCCGGGAATGCCGAACGCGTTTCCCAGAATGACGTTGGCGGTCTTGCGGCCGACGCCGGGCAGCGTGACGAGTTCCTCCATGGTCGAGGGCACCTGACCATCGAAGCGCTCGACGAGCTCGGCGCCCAGGCGCATCAACGAGTTCGCCTTGTTCCGGTAGAACCCGGTGGGGCGGACCATCTGCTCGAGCTCTGTGCGGTCGGCCTGGGCGTAGTCCAGCGCGGTGCGGTACTTCTTGAACAGCGCGGGGGTGGTGAGGTTGACCCCTTTGTCGGTGCTTTGAGCCGACAGAATGGTCGCAACGGTCAGCTCGAGAGGGTTCGTGAAGTCCAGCTCGCAGTACACATGCGGAAATGCCTGTGCCAGCGCGCGATTCATTCGCCGGGCCCGGCGAATGAGACCAAGGCGTGTCTCGCCGTCTCTGTTACGGGCGCGCTTGGGCACAGTCACAAAGTCAGAGTACTGAGCCTTACCGACAAACCCGGATAGACACCTGGATAGACACGGTGCGGACCGGTGACAATTCGTAATCCCGCTGAGACCTTGGCCGTGTTTACTTCACCCTTGTGTCGTGGTTGCTCGTGGCGCTGATTCCGGGGTTGCTCATGATGGCAACTTTCGCACTGGAACGCCTCGAAACATCGCTGCGCCGTGACACGGTGTCCGCAAGCGATGTGGTCGCTTTTCTCGAGCAAGCCGAGGCCGACGACGTCAACGCACTTGCGCGAGACGGCATGAGCCGCGCCATGGACTCCCAGCATCGACGCCTGCACGCCCAGGCGTCGCATTTGCCGACGCGGATGTATGCACACAGCTCGGCCAATCCTGAATTTCGGGCGACTCGCCAACCGAATCGTGTGTAGCGTGGGCTGGTCACGCTGGAGGCGTGATGCCGATAACATCGGCGGGGCCTACCTCTAGACTGATCTCGCTAACCAAATAGAGGTCGGCCTTCGCATGTCATATCAGCCAACAGCTTAAGAGGGGCAACGTGGACGAGATCCTGGCGAGGGCCGGAATCTTCCAGGGGGTCGAACCCAGCGCCGTTTCCGCGCTGACCAAGCAATTGCAGCCTGTCGACTTCCCACGTGGGCACACCGTATTCGCAGAAGGTGAACCCGGCGACCGGCTCTACATCATCGTCTCCGGCAAGGTGAAGATCGGCAGGCGCTCACCGGACGGCCGCGAGAATCTGCTCACCATCATGGGCCCGTCGGACATGTTCGGCGAGCTGTCGATCTTCGACCCCGGTCCGCGGACGTCCAGCGCCACGACCATCACCGATGTGCGCGCCGTGTCGATGGACCGCGACGCACTGCGCGCCTGGATTGCCGATCGCCCCGAGATCGCCGAGCAGTTGCTGCGCGTGCTGGCCCGCCGGCTGCGACGCACCAACAACAATCTCGCCGACCTGATCTTCACCGACGTCCCCGGTCGCGTCGCCAAGCAGCTCCTCCAGCTCGCTCAGCGCTTCGGTACGCAGGAGGGCGGCGCGCTGCGGGTCACCCACGACCTGACCCAGGAGGAGATCGCCCAGCTCGTCGGCGCATCCCGCGAGACCGTCAACAAGGCCCTCGCCGATTTCGCCCATCGCGGCTGGATTCGGCTCGAGGGCAAGAGCGTCCTGATCTCCGACAGCGAACGGCTGGCTCGCCGGGCCCGCTAGCCGCGTAGGTAGTCCACCTGGGCCTGCACACTCCATTCCGCTGCGTCCCAGAGTTTTTCATCGACGTCGGTGTACACGTGCTCGACGATCTGTCGCGCCGTGGCGTCGTCGCCGAGTTCCCGCAGCGCACCCCGCACCTGCTCGAGCCGCTCCTCGCGATGCGCCAGGTACATCTCGCTGACCGACTCCAGGTCGGCCAGCTCCGGGCCGTGGCCCGGGAGGACCGTTCGATGGCCGAGGCCACGCAGCCGCTGCAGCGATTCCAGGTACTCCCGCAGGCTGCCGTCCTCCTTGTCGATGACGGTGGTGCCGCGGCCCAGCACGGTATCGGCGGTCAGCACCGCGTCGTCGAGCAGAAACGAGACCGAGTCCGCGGTATGGCCGGGCGTGGCCATCACCGTGATGCGCAGGCCGGCCGCGTCGATGACCTCACCGTCGGTCAGCGGGCCACCGAGTCCCCTCAGGAATCCGCTGCCCACCGAGCGGACCACCGCGCCGGTGCGTTCGACGAGCTTGTCGATGGCCCCGGTGTGGTCCTCGTGTTTGTGGCTGATCAGCACCAAACCGATCTTGCCGAGGCCCGCCACCAGTTCGATGTGCTCGTCGTCCTCGGGACCGGGGTCGACGATCACCATCTCGTCGCTGCCGGGCCCGCGCAGCACCCAGGTGTTGGTGCCCTCGAGGGTCAGAAGCCCGGGGTTGTCGCACAGCAGCACCGCCGCGGTCTCCGTCACCGGACGGAGTTTCTTGTACGCGGGGTGCTCGAGGCTCACTCGACCTGAGCCCGATCGTCGCTCACGCGACCTCGACGATCACTTCGACCTCGACCGGCGCGTTCAGCGGCAGCTCCGAGACCCCGACCGCAGAACGGGCATGCGCTCCGGCCTCGCCGAACACCTCACCGAAGAGCTCCGAGGCGCCGTTGATCACTCCCGGTTGACCGTTGAAGCCGGGCGCCGAGGCCACGAAGCCCACGACCTTCACCACGCGGGTGACCGCATCGATGCCGACCAGCGAATGGACCGCGGCCAGCGCGTTGAGCCCGCAGACCCGTGCCAGGGCCTTGCCGTCCTCCGGTGTGACGTCGGCGCCCACTTTGCCGGCCCGGATCAGGCTGCCGGCCTCCATGGGCAGCTGACCGGCGGGGTAGACCAGATTGCCGGTGCGCACGGCGGGGACGTATGCCGCCACCGGCGGCACCACGTCGGGCAGCTCAATCCCCAGCTCGGCGAGTCTGGCGGAGACAGTCATTTGGGCCGCTTCAGGTAGGCGACGTGCTGCTCACCGGTCGGTCCGGGGAGCACCGACACCAGCTCCCACCCGTCGTCTCCCCACTGATCGAGGATCTGTTTGGTCGCGTGCGTGAGCAGCGGCACGGTGGCGTACTCCCAGCGGGTTGGTTCGCTCATGTGCCCGAGCTTATCGGGCGGCCGACCGCGCTTGGTTAGCATGCACGGGTGGGCACCACCTCTGACGACCGCGCCGCGATGGGTTGGCCGTCCCGCCTGACCAAGGCGAGACTGCACTTCGTCACCGGTAAGGGCGGAACCGGCAAGTCGACGATCGCGGCGGCCTTGGCGCTGGCGCTGGCCTCCGGCGGCCGCAAAGTGCTGTTGGTGGAAGTCGAAGGGCGGCAAGGCATCGCGCAGCTGTTCGACGTACCGCCGCTGCCGTACGAGGAAGTCAAGATCGCGACCGCCGACGGTGGCGGCACGGTCAATGCGCTGGCGATCGACACCGAAGCCGCGTTCCTCGAGTACTTGGACATGTTCTACAACCTCGGCATCGCCGGCCGCGCCATGCGCCGGATCGGGGCTGTCGAGTTCGCGACGACGATCGCACCCGGCCTGCGCGACGTGCTTCTCACGGGCAAGATCCGCGAGATCGTCACGCGCGCCGAAAAGGGCAAGCACCCGGTCTACGACGCGATCGTCGTGGATTCGCCACCGACGGGGCGTATCGCCAGGTTCCTCGATGTGACCAAGGCCGTCTCGCAACTGGCCAAGGGCGGCCCGGTGCATGCCCAGGCCGAAAGTGTCGTCAAGGTGCTGCACTCCGACCTCACCGCGATCCATCTCGTGACCCTCCTCGAGGCGCTGCCCATCCAGGAGACGCTGGAAGCCATCGACGAACTCAAGGAATTGGGGCTGCCGATCGGCAGTGTCATCGTGAACCGCAACATCCCCGCCTACCTTGCACCAGACGATCTGATCAAGGCCGCCGACGGAGTGATCGACGCCGACGCCGTCCGGGCGGGTCTGAGCGATGCCGGGATCACGTTGTCCGACAAGGACTTCGCCGGGTTGTTGACCGAGACGATTCAGCACGCCACGAGGATCAGGGCCCGTTCGGAGAGTGCCGAGCAACTCGACGCGCTCGATGTAGCCCGTCTTGCGCTACCGCAGATTTCCGACGGAGTTGACCTGGGCAGCCTCTACGAGCTCGCCGAGGCGCTCGCCCATCAGGGGGTCAGATGAGTACCACACCGGCCGCGCTGGACATGGCCTCGATCCTGGCCGACACCTCCAACCGCGTCGTCGTATGTTGCGGCGCCGGTGGTGTCGGCAAGACCACCACGGCCGCGGCGATGGCGCTACGCGCCGCCGAGTACGGCCGCACGGTCGTGGTGCTGACCATCGACCCCGCCAGGCGGTTGGCTCAGGCGCTGGGCATCAAGGATCTGGGGAATACGCCGCAGCGGGTGCCCCTGGCCCCCGAGGTGACGGGCGAGCTGCACGCGATGATGCTCGACATGCGCCGCACTTTCGACGAAATGGTCATCCAGTACTCCGGAGAAGAACGCGCACAAGAGATTCTGGACAACCAGTTCTATCAGACCGTCGCGACGTCGCTGGCGGGCACTCAGGAATACAT
>CAZOIX010000314.1:0-5464 GCA_964579685.1 uncultured Mycobacterium sp. | reverse complement strand
ATCCGGCCGTGTACGTCCGGCAGGTCCATGGCCGGGTTGAGGATGTCGCCGCGCTCACCTCCGGTCAGCGTCACCACCATGACGCGCGCGCCCTCGTCCGCGTAGCGTGCCGTCGTCGCCGCACCCTTGCTGGACTCGTCGTCGGGGTGGGCGTGCACCGCCATCAATCGCAGTTCGCTCAACCTGTTCTGCCTCATCTGTGTCCCGAATATGTCCTCAACCGACATTCTCGAGAGATTCCAACCGATATGAGTAGCCCTATAGTTCCAGTTCTGTAGATCCATCCGACCGACGGGCATGAAAACTAGATGATCGAGCGTCCCTCCGCTCGCTATGGGCGGCAGCGGCTGACCCGACGCCAGCGCCGACTGATCGCCGGCGGGCTGACCGCGCTGGTCCTGGTGGCCGGGGTGACGATCGCGATCATCGCCTCGGGACGGTTCGGCGGTGCCGCCGAGGGCGAACTGAGCGGCTACCGACTCGTCGACGACCAGACCGTCGAGGTCACGATCAACGTCACCCGACGAGATCCCTCGGCGCCGGTGGTGTGCATTGTGCGTGCCCGGGCGATCGACGGCGGCGAAACCGGTCGCCGCGAGGTGCTGGTGCCGCCGTCGTCGCAGAGGACGGTGCAGGTGACGACCGTCGTCAAGTCCGGCAGGCCGCCGGTGGTCGGCGATGTGTACGGCTGCGGCACCGACGTACCGCCCTACCTCGTGAGCCCGTGAAAACGCGTCGCGACGCAAATACAACAAACGCCGAACTGCGAATACGTGAAAATCCGCTGTCCCGGCGGTGCTAGAATGGTTCGATACACGGTTCCCGCTGGGACCGTGTATTGCTGCTTTTGGTGCGCTGATCAGGCGTTGACGATGACGGCAATACACGCAGAGCTCCCGGCGCCGAAACACGAGACTTCTTACGCGAAAAAGCGCGAGAGCAACAACGACGGGAGCGCGACATCATGACCGACACGCAGGTCACGTGGCTGACGGAGGAAGCACACGACCGGCTGAAGGCAGAGCTGGATCAGCTGATCGCCAACCGACCGGTCATCGCCGCGGAGATCAACGACCGGCGCGAAGAAGGCGATCTGCGCGAGAACGGCGGCTACCACGCCGCGCGCGAGCAGCAGGGCCAGGAGGAAGCCCGCATCCGCCAGCTGCAGGAGCTGCTGAACAACGCCAAGGTCGGCGAGGCGCCCAAGCAGTCCGGTGTGGCGTTGCCCGGATCGGTCGTGAAAGTTCAGTACGGCGACGACAAGAGCGATACCGAGACCTTCCTGATCGCCACCCGCCAGGAGGGCATCAGCGACGGGAAGCTCGAGGTGTATTCCCCGAAGTCACCGTTGGGTGAAGCGTTGATCGACGCAAAGGTCGGCGATGTCCGGACGTACACCATCCCGAACGGCAACACCGTCACGGTGACGCTGCTGAGCGCCGAGCCCTACCACTCCTGAGGCGCGGCGGCGCCGCATCGCACTACAGTCCGCAGTATGGCGCAGATCGCGGAGGACCTCCTTCTGCTCCTGCTCGACAACGCCTCTGCTCAACCCGCACTCGAACGTCCTCGGCGTGAGCGTGTGCTGGCGGCAGCGGTGCTGCTGGATCTGGCTTACGCCTGCAGAATCCGGCCCGCGATGGCCGAGGACGCGGTCGAGCCCGGTCTGCTGATCGCGCTCACGGTGCCCGGCCCGGTGGATCCCGTTGCCGAGCCCGCGTTCCGGTTGTTGCGGCGACGGCCGTTGCGGCCGGGCACGGCGGTGAAGAAGCTGTCCAAACACACCGAGGACCATCTCACTGCCCACCTGGAGGGGACCGGCCAGATCCGGCGTATTCGCCTGCAGTCCAAACGATTCACACATCCTTACGCCTGGCCGCTGACAAATCGGGGTCGCGTTGGCCAAGCCCGTTCTGCACTGCTGGCCGCGCTGTTCGAACGGAGGCCGCCGACACCGTCCGCGGCGGCGATCATCACTCTGCTGCACGCTGCCGACGGGCTGGGCGCACTGCTGTCCCTCAACGATCGCGGATGGCGCTGGGTGCATGCCCGCGCCGGCGAAATTGCCAGCGGCAGTTGGGTTGACGAGTATCCAACCGCCTTGCCGGAGGTGAACCTTGCGGTCACCGCCTCAGCGCTGCGGCCGACGCTAACCTAGCGCCTGCTCAAGATCGGCGAGCAGGTCTGTCGCATCCTCGATTCCGACCGACAGGCGCACAAGATCGTCGGGAACCTCCAGTTGGGAACCCGCAGTCGAGGCGTGCGTCATCGCACCGGGATGCTCGATCAACGACTCCACGCCCCCCAACGACTCGGCGAGGATGAAGATCTCCGTGCTCGCACACAGCTTGCGGGCGGCGTCGGCGCCGCCGCGCATCCGCACCGAGACCATGCCGCCGAATCCCCTCATCTGCTTGGCGGCGACGTCGTGGCCCTGGTGGCTGGGCAGACCGGGGTACAGCACCGTCGTGATGGCCGGGTGGTCCGCGAGGAACTCGGCGACCCGCCCGGCATTCTCGCAATGCTGCCGCATACGCAGCACCAGCGTCTTGAGCCCACGCATGGTCAGATATGCGTCGAACGGGCCCGGGACCGCGCCCGCGCCGTTCTGCAGGAAGCCGAAGGCGGCGTCGAGTTCTTCATCGCTGGTCAACAACGCGCCACCGACGACGTCTGAATGGCCACCGATGTACTTCGTCGTCGAATGCAGCACGATGTCCGCGCCGAGCGTCAAGGGCTGCTGCAGTGCCGGTGAAGCAAACGTGTTGTCCACCAACACTTTTGTGTTAGACGTCGAGGCGATTTGCGCGATCCCGGCTATATCCGCGATCGACAGCAGCGGATTGGTGGGGGTCTCCACCCATATCAATTTGGTCTGCGGCGTCATTGCGGCCCGGACCGCGTCCAAGTCGCCGAGTGATACCGCGGTGTAGCCGATTCCCCACTGCGTGAACACCTTGTCGATCAGACGGAAGGTCCCTCCATAGGCGTCGTCGGGTATGACGACGTGATCGCCGGGCCGCAACACGGCGCGCAGTGCGCAATCGGTGGCGGCCATTCCGGAGGAGAACGCGCGCCCGTAGTCGGCCTCCTCCACGGCCGCCAACGACGCTTCGAGTGCGGTACGCGTCGGATTGCCGGTGCGCGCATACTCGAATCCGCCACGAAGCCCACCGACACCGTCCTGGGCGAAGGTCGAGCTGGCATAGATCGGCGCGTTCACGGCGCCGGTGGCCGGGTCAGGTCGGAAACCTGCGTGGATTGCCCTGGTGGCGAGCCCCCGCGAGCCGTGCTGTTCAGTCATCACCGCTCAGGGTAGCGGCGGCCCGGGCGCCCGGACCCATTGCGGGGGCGGCAGACCGCGGCTCGCACGGAACGCAGACGGTGCCCAACATCTTGTCGGCGAGGGTCTGACGTTTGCTGTCCCACAGCGGCCACAGATAACCGACGTAACAGAGCACTTGGTCGACGTAGTGGGCGATCTGCCGGATCAGCGAGAGCCAGAAGCCGATCGGTTGCCACGTTTACTCGCTGACCACCTTGAACTTCATCACCGACTTGCCGACACTCTGCCCCGTCCTGCCCTGCCGGTAGCAGAAGTTCCAGACGAAGTAGACCGTGCCGGGAAGGACCGCGATGAACTGGACCGACGTCCAGAAGTCGGAGACGGCCGTCGAACAATAGCCCCCACCACTGCCGTAGATGTTGTCGATGCACTCGGTATCGCCCGCGACCAACAGGCCGACGAACGGAATGGCGACGATCACCCAGATCGGGGCCCAGTCGATCAGGAACGCGGCGACACGTTTGGTCCAGGGTGTGTACGCGTGTTTCGGCAGCACCCAGACCGGAGGCGCGAACTGCGGAGCGTCCGGAGAATGCGGAGGTGGCGCGCTCACTTACACCCCCGGTTGCGTTGATCAGTGTCTAACCGCACGTGATCGTATCGGCCGACGCCGGTGCTTACGAAGGTGTTTCGTACCTCCCTCGACACCGCCGACTGCTGGACCGATCTACAGCGGCACGCAGACGGTCTTCATGAGCTTGTCGGCAATCGTCTGCCGCTTGGCGTCCCACAGCGGGAAGAGAAAACCGATGTAGCAGATGGCGGCATCGATGGCGTGCGCGATCTGACGGACGAAGGATCGACCGACACCGATCGGCTGCTGCGTGTCCTCGCCCACGACCTTGAACTTCATCATCTGCTTGCCGATGCTCGAACCGGTATTGCCTTGCCGCACCACGACGTTCCACAGTGAAAACAGAAGCACGATCGCGATGCATGCAGTCAAGATCAGCCACGCCGTCGTCGACGGACCGTTGTTGCCGGTGGCGCAGATGTCACCCGCGCACAGCGTTTCCACCTTCTGAAACGAGATCAGGGCGACGGCGCCGATCGCCAGCAACAGGTAGACCGGGATGCTGTCGATGACATAGGCGAGCACACGGGTGAACCACAGCGTGTAGTCACCCGAATTCGTGGTCGGCCCTGAAGAACTCGGGGCAGGCCCCTGCGCGAAGCCACCCGGAGACGAAGACGGCGGGTAGCCGCCCTCCGACGGCGGCGATGGCGGCTGAGTGGTCACGTTTGCCCTTACTGTCGATCCATCGCGACAGCTCGCAGCTTACGGATGTGGTCACGACGGCGTGGAACTTCGCTGAGACTCGGTCTGCGCCGATATGCGCAGACCAGGCCGTCAGCGATTACGCCGTCACCGGCGCGATGTGGCCGTTGGTGAGGTACCGGTAGGCGAACACCACGAACAGCCCCGCGACGGGGATGGCGACGATCAAGCCGATGCCGCAGATCAGGGCACCGACCAACCCGATCACCGCGGCCACCAGCCAGACGAGTAGCACCTGGACGAAGTTGTTCTTGGTGATGTCGATGCTCTGCTTGATCGCATCGATCGGCGACGCGTTGCGATCGACGATGATCACCGTGGTGAACAGCGTGAAGATGCCGATCACCAGTCCGAGGATGAAACAGAACGAGCCGATAGCCGACGCGACACCGATGATCAGCGTCGCGATGATCACGCTGCCGACATTGCGCGGCTTGAAGAACGATCCGATCGTCACCGGCTGCCCGTTGGCGATATCCAACAGCCCGGCGAGGAAGGCGGATTGGATGGCCGCCGATACCACGATCAGGATGAGGTAGCCGATGATGAGCACGACGAAGCTCATGAAGCCGAAGCTTGCTTCGTAGCTGTAGTTGTAACCGTAGGACTCGTAGGTCGTCTCCGGCGCGACCGCGAACGCCAGTCCGTAGGTGGCACCCGCGATGATCGCGATGATGATTCCGTAGACGAGCGCCGGAACGATCAGCGCGGCGGCGTTCTTGGTGAACTTGTTCCACGCCCACGAGAAGGCCTCACCCACGTTAAACGTCTGCGCGCCAGGCAAACCCGGGCCTGGCGGTGGGTAGCCGCCCTGCGGCGGATAGCCCCCGTGTTGGGGC
>CAZOIX010000313.1:0-5467 GCA_964579685.1 uncultured Mycobacterium sp. | reverse complement strand
GTCGTTGCGAATCAACACCGGTCGCGCCGCCCGCCGGACCCTGGCCATCGGATCCGGTGCGGTACTGCTGGCGGGCTGCCAATTCGGCGGCCTGAACTCATTGAACATGCCCGGCACGGCAGGCCATGGCAAGGGTGCCTTCTCGATCACCGTGGAAGTGCCCGACGTGGCGACGCTGCCGCAGAACTCTCCGGTGATGGTCGACAATGTCACGGTCGGCAGCGTGTCGGGAATCGAGGCGGTTCAGCGTCCGGACGGCACGTTCTACGCTGCGGTGAAACTCTCGCTGGACGACAACGTCAAACTGCCTGCCAACGCAACGGTGAAGGTCGCGCAGACATCGCTCCTTGGATCGCAGCACATCGAGCTCGCGCCTCCGGTCGGACAACCGCCGGTCGGCGAGCTGCATGACGGGCTGCAGCTCCCGCTGAGCCAGGGCAGCCGCTATCCGACGACAGAAGAAGTGCTGTCCGCGTTGGGCGTCGTCGTCAACAAGGGCAATCTCGGTGCACTGCAAGACATCACGCAAGAGGTCTACAACGCCGTGGCCGGCCGTGAAGGCCAGTTCAAGGGCCTGATCCCGCGGCTCGCTGAGCTGGCGTCGTCGTTGAATCGGCAGACGGAAGACATCATCGCGACGGCCGAAGGCCTGAACCGATTCGCGGGAGTTCTGGCGCGCAGCAAGGACAGCTTGGGTCGCGCGCTGGACACGCTGCCGGGAGCGCTGCGGGTGCTCAACGACAACCGTGCCCAGATCATTGACGCGTTCGCCGCACTGCAGCGCCTCGGCACCGTGGCGTCGCGCATCCTGTCCGAAACCAAGGACGATTTCGCTCAGGACATCGTCGACGTGTACTCGGTGATCAAACCGCTCAACGACGTCCGTTCGGATCTGGTCACCAGCCTGGACAGCTTCGCGACATTCCCGTTCCCGGGCAAGAACTTGAGCAAAGTGGCCAGGGGCGACTACTTCAACGTCTTCTCCGTATTCGATCTGACGATCCGCCGTCTCGGCGAGACGATTTTCACCACGTCGTTCTTCGACTCGAACATGAAGCGTCTCTCCGAAGTCGTCAACCCGCCGGAATTTCTCACCGGGGAGATGGCGAACCTGTCGGGACAGGCGGCAGACCCGTTCCAGATTCCGGCTGGCACCGCGTCGGGTCAGGAGGTGCCGCCGCAATAATGTCCAGTCGAACTGCGCGCATCCAATTGTGGGTCTTCGCCGTCGTCACGGTGATCTCCGTCGGCGCGATCGCCGTACTCTACGTGCGTATCCCCGCCCGGCTGGGCGTGGGAACGTATGACGTCACCGCGAATTTCGTCGCAGGCGGCGGACTTTACGAGAACGCCAATGTCACTTATCGGGGGGTACAAGCCGGGCGCGTCGAGGCGGTACAGCTGACCAACGACGGCGTCGCCGCGCACATGCGCCTCAACAGCGACATCAAGATCCCGGCGAACTCCACCGCCACCGTCAGGAGCGTGTCAGCGGTCGGCGAACAGTACGTCGACTTCGTCCCGCCCGCCGATCCCTCGTCCGCGGTGCTGCAGAACGGTGCGTTGATTCCGAAGGAGCGGACGGGGATACCGCAGGACGTCGCCGAGATGTTGCGTGAGGCTGACCAATTGGTGAGCAGCCTCGACAACACCCGACTCCAGGATCTGCTTCGCGAGACGTTCGACGCGTTCAACGGGTCCGGGCCTGAACTCGCGCGGCTGCTCCAGTCGGCGCGGGTGCTGATCGACGAAGCCAACGCAAGCTGGCCGCAGACCTCGGCGCTGATCGATCAGGCCGGACCGTTGCTGGAGGCTCAGATCCGCAGCGGCGACGACATCCGGTCGTTGTCGGACGGCTTGGCGCGCTTGACCAGCGAAGTGGCCGGGGCCCACCCGCAGCTGCGTGCACTGCTCGCGACGGCGCCGGGGGCCGCCGACGCGGCGAGCGAGACGTTCGCGGGCATCCGCCCGTCGTTCCCGGTGCTCGCGGCCAACCTGGCCAACTTCGGCCGCGTCGGCGTCATCTACCACAGGTCGATCGAACAGGCGCTGGTCATCTTCCCCGCCCTGCAGGCGTCTCTGCTGACGATCGGCGGCCAACTTCCCGCAGACGAAGGTGGCAAGCAGGACTTCAAGATCTCGATCAACGATCCGCCGCCCTGCAACACGGGGTTCCTGCCGCCGTCGCAGATCCGCACGCCCGGCGATACGACGCTGCGTGACCTGCCGACGGACATGTACTGCAAAGTGTCGCAGAACGATCCGATGGTGGTGCGAGGCGCGAGAAACTATCCGTGCCAGGAATTCCCGGGTAAGCGGGCGCCGACCATTCAGTTGTGCCGCGACCCGAAGGGCTACGTCCCGATCGGCAACAGCCCATGGCGCGGTCCGCCGGTGCCGATCGGCACGCCGATGGACGTCATGGAGGACGACACGCCAGAGGATGGGCGAAACGTACTGCCGCCCA
This sequence comes from uncultured Mycobacterium sp., assembly GCA_964579685.1. Taxonomy (GTDB): domain Bacteria; phylum Actinomycetota; class Actinomycetes; order Mycobacteriales; family Mycobacteriaceae; genus Mycobacterium. The sequence goes on along the minus strand of CAZOIX010000313.1, from coordinate 3,000 downwards.
ACAAGTTCCCGTACATTCCGCCGGAAGCCGATCCGGATCCGGGGTATCCGGTCGCGCCGGGCTTCTTGCCGCCGGGAGTGCAGCCCGGCCCGGGGCCGGCGCCGCATCAACCGTGGCCCTACATACCCCCGCCGAACCAGGGACCCCCGCCGCCGCCGTATACGGCATGGATACCGCCGGCGCCGTACCCGAACGCATGGCCTCCGCCGGCGTTCCCACCGGGGTGGGCAACCAATCCTCCGCTGTTTGCAGGTCCCTACTACGAAGGCCCTCAAGCCCCGCCGGCCCCAGCTCCGCCGCCACCACCGGCACCGCCGGCGGCGCCCCAACCGCAGGCCGCCGGCCCCGCCTACGGCACGTACGATCAGAACACGGGCGTCTTCGTCGACCCGGCCGGCGGTACCGGTGTGTACGCCCCCGGTGTCGCTGACATGGCGCCACAAGAGAATTGGGTCGATTTGATGCTCTATCCGAAACACACCTGATGGAATCCAGCCCCCCGCCCCCACAGCGGGCCGCGCGTCGTCGCGCGTCCAGGCCCGCCGGCCCCACCAACGGCAAGCCCGCCGAGACCACCGCCGTGCGCGTGTCGACCGCAGATCACGGCGTCGCTTCGCCTGCCCGCAAGGCGCGCAAGGTGGCGCCGCCGCCGCGTCGGCAGGCGCACCGACGGCTGGTCGCCATCGTCGCGGTGGTGTGCGGACTTGTTGCGACGGGCGTGCTCGGCGCCGCCGTGACGGTGCTGATGGTCCAGAGGCACCACGCAGAGGCATTACAGGCGCGCAACCAGCGGTTCGTCGACACCGCGACGCAAACCGTCGTCAACATGTTCAGCTTCAAGCAGGACACCATCGAGGACAGCGTCGATCAGTTCTACGACAGCACCAGCGGGCCCTTGCGCGACATGTTCAGCCAGAACAACAACGTCGAGAACCTCAAGGCCATCTTCCGGGAGACAGGCGGAAGTTCGGAGACCGTCATCAACGGCGCCGCACTGGAGAGCGTCGACAACGTCAGCGGGAGAGCATCGGTGCTGGTGTCGGCGCGCGTCACGGCCAGTGACATGCAGGGGAACAACCGACCGTCACAACCGTATCGGCTGCGCATCGTCGTCGCCGAGGATGACGACGGGAAAATGACGGCCTACGACCTCAACTACCCCAACGGCGGCAACTGATGCGCTGGATTCTGAGCGGTATCGCCGGGCTGCTGGCTGTCGGATTCGTGAGCCTTGCCGCCGTGGGCGGCGGCCTGTACTGGCAACGGGTCGAGACACGTAGTGAGCAAGCCGCCCGCGACGAACTTCCATCGCTTGCGCAGAAACAGATCCCCACCGTGTTCACCTACGACTACAAGACCGTCGAGCGCAGTCTCACCGATGCGTATCAACTGCTCACGCCGGCCTATCGCAAGGAGTTCGAAGACCGGGCCAACTCGGACATCATTCCGCAGGCTCGGGCGCGGGAATTGGTCAGTCAGGCCAACGTGGTCGGCGTCGGAGTGATGGACGCGCAGCGTGATTCGGCAGCGGTGATGGTGTACATCAACCGCACGGTGTCCGAGAAATCGAACCGTGACCAGCCGATCTATGACGGTGCGCGACTGCGGGTGGAATACAAGCGGATCGACGGCAAGTGGCTGATCAACTACATCACTCCGATTTAGCCGTGTCCTTGCGGGTCGCGGCCAGCGCCTCGAGGAAAGACTTCGCCCACAGGTCGACGTCGTGCACCAGCACCTGCCTGCGCAGCGCGCGCATCCGCCGTCTGCCGTCCTCTGGAGTCTGATTCAGAGCCTGCTCGATGGCGTCCTTGACCCCTTCGAGGTGGTGCGGGTTCGCCAGGTAGGCCTGCCGGAGTTCGGCTGCCGCGCCTGTGAATTCGCTGAGGACCAGCGCACCGCCGAGGTCGCTGCGGCAGGCGATGTACTCCTTGGCGACCAGGTTCATTCCGTCCCGCAGCGGAGTCACCAACATGACGTCGGCGGCGACGAAGAACGCGATCAACTCGTCGCGAGGTATCGGCCGATGCAGGTAGTGCACGATCGGATGACCGATGTTGCCGTGTTCGCCGTTGATATGGCCGACCTGACGTTCGATGCTTTCGCGCATCGCGACGTAGCTGTCGACGCGTTCGCGGCTGGGGGTGGCGAGCTGAACCAGCACGGTGTCATCGGGTTTCGCGCGATGCTCGTCGAGTAGCTCGGAAAAGGCCTTCAGCCGGACGTCGATGCCCTTGGTGTAGTCCAGCCGGTCTACGCCGAGGAGAATCTTGCGCGGATCGCCGAGCTCGCGGCGAATCTCCTTCGCCCGCTGCCGGATAGCGCGCGAGCGCGACTGATGGTCAAGCGCAGTCGAATCGATGGAGATCGGAAACGCGCCGACTTTGACGGTACGGAAGCCGACGTTGATCTCGCCGAATCGGGAACGCACGCCCACCGTCGCGCGTGAGGTGTTGGCGCCGACGAGTCGACGGGCCAGAATCAGGAAGTTCTGTGCCCCGCCGGGCAGGTGGAAACCTACAAGATCGGCGCCGAGCAGACCCTCGATGATCTCTGTGCGCCATGGCATTTGCATGAACAACTCGACCGGCGGAAATGGGATGTGCAGGAAGAAGCCGATCGTGAGGTCGGGCCGCAGCTGTCGCAGCATCTTCGGAACGAGTTGCAGCTGGTAATCCTGAATCCATATCGTGGCACCCTCGGCCGCGGTCTTGGCTGTCACTTCGGCGAAGCGCCGGTTGACCTCTACGTAGCGGTCCCACCACTCGCGGTGATAGATCGGTTTGACGATGACGTCGTGATACAGCGGCCACAGCGTCGCGTTCGAGAAGCCCTCGTAATACTCGGCGACGTCCTGGGCGGACAGACTGACCGGACACAGCCGCATATCGTCCTGATCGATCGGCTCATCGTCGGCGTCGGGAATGCCCGGCCAGCCGATCCACGCGCCCCGCCTACGGCGCAGTAGGGGCTCCAGCGCGGTCACGAGACCACCCGGGC
>CAZOIX010000312.1:0-5486 GCA_964579685.1 uncultured Mycobacterium sp. | reverse complement strand
GCATCGTCCTGGCGTCGCTGCCTGGCGAGCAGGCGGTCGGACAGGCGGTAGCCGTCTTCGGACCGCACCAGGTCACCCGCGCTGACCATTCTGGTCAGTGCCACCCGCACCGTCGGCTCCTTGATGTCGAAATCGGCGGTGAGCCTGATGAGTTCACTGGCGGTGGCCCAGGCGGGATGCGCTCCGAGGAGCACGCTCAGCACGACCGAGCGGGCCGTCATCCGCGAGGCCGATGGCATGGTCAGACTCCAGATGTCTGTCGGCCGTGGTCTCCGAACGGTTCGTCGCGCTGACGGACGGCCTCGCGGAATCCGTGCTCGCGGGACTGCGCGACGAAGGCATGTCCCTCCGGTGTGTGCCGCGCGATGCCGTCGAAAACGGTGGAGACCATCGCGCTGTTGGATACACCCTGGTTGAGCAACGCGGAGTTCATCGCCAGCTTGACCATGATCAACTGGTTGACGGGAACGGCGGCGATCCGCTCGACCAGACGCTCCGTGCGTTGGTCAAGGTCTTCGGGTGCGGGGGCCTCCACCGCGAGACCCCATTCGGCCGCCTGGGCACCAGTGATGCAATCGCCGGTCAGCAGAAGGCGTTTGGCGCGCTGGTCGCCGAGCCGGTGCGCCCACATCCCTGCGGCGGGTACGCCCCAGACCCGGGTGGGCGGGTAGCCGATCTTGGCGTCGGCCGCCGCGATCACCTGATCGGCGTGTAACGCGATATCGGTGCCGCCCGCCACGCAGTAACCATGGATCTTGGCGACCGTCGGCTTGTCCGCGTGCAACAGGCTGGCGAAACCGCGAACGAATCGGCTCATCATCTGGTAGTCGATCATCGGATCCCACGGCTGATCCGGAAGATGGTTGATCGCCTGCGTCTTACCGGACAGCACGGTGTCCCTGTACGGACTCCCGCCGCCTGCGGACGAGGAGCCTTCCGCATAGGCGGACAGGTCGAAACCCGCGCAAAATCCTTCTCCGCGACCGGAAACGAGGATCACATGCACGTTGGGGTCGAGGTCAGCGCGCTCGACGAGCGCGGACAACTCGAGCGGTGTGTCGGCGACGATCGCATTGCCCTTTTCGGGCCGGTTGAAGGTGATGCGCGCAACCCGGTCGGTGACCTCATAGGTCATCGTCTTCAGGTTGTCGAAATCAACGGGCCTGATCGCGTGCGTCATCCCTTGACTAAAGCACGTTCCAGGATCGGCGCGAGATCCAGTCCGGTCGGCAGCGTTCCGAAGGCGCCACCCCACTGGCCACCCAGCCGCGTCGCGAGGAAGGCCTCCGCGACGGCGGGATGGCCGTGGCGCACCAGCAGTGAACCCTGCAGCGCCAGGCTGATGTCCTCGGCGACCTTGCGTGCGCGGTATTGGATGGTCTCGACATCGCCCAGCGCGAGCCGAAGCCCGTCGACGTGGGTATCCAGCCGCGGATCCTGGCCCGCGGTCCGGGAAAGCTCGTCGAACAGCACGTCGACGCACTCGGGCCGGGTTGCCATGGCGCGCAACGTGTCCAGCGCGCTGACATTGCCCGACCCCTCCCAGATACCCATCAACGGCGCTTCGCGGTAGATCCTCGGCATACCGGATTCCTCGACGTACCCGTTGCCGCCCAGGCATTCCATCGCTTCGCCGGCGTGCGGGGTGGCGCGCTTGCACACCCAGTACTTGCCCGCCGCCAGCCCGATCCGGCGAAGCAGCGTCTCGCGGTCGTCACCGCGCACCGCGGCGTCGGTGGCGCCGGCCATACGCATCGCGAGGATGGTCGCGGCCTCGGCCTCCACGGCGAGGTCGGCCAGCACATTACGCATGAGCGGCTGATCAATCAGATACTCGCCGAAGGCCTTTCGATGCTGTGCGTGGTGGATGGCGCGGGTCAGCCCGTTGCGCATGCTGGTCGCACTGCCCAGCGTGCAGTCCAGCCGCGTGAGGTTGACCATCTCGATGATCGTCGGCACACCGCGGCCTTCCTCGCCGACCAGCCACGCCGTGGCACCGTCGTACTCGACCTCGCTGGAGGCGTTGGCGTGGTTGCCCAGCTTGTCCTTGAGGCGCTGCAGGTTCATTCGGTTGCGGCTGCCGTCGGGCAGGATTCGCGGCAGGAAGAAGCAGGACAGGCCCTTGGGCGCCTGCGCGAGGACGAGAAAGATGTCGCACATCGGGGCCGACGTGAACCACTTGTGCCCGGTCAGGCTGTAGCTTCCGTCGCCGTTCGGGGTCGCCTGGGTGGTGCCCGCGCGGACGTCGGAACCGCCCTGCTTCTCGGTCATCGACATACCCGCCGTGATACCGGCCTTCGTGCTGGGCACCTTCAGCTCGGGGTCGTACTGACGGCTGGTCAGCAGCGGCTCGTACAGCTTGGCGAGTTCGGCGTTGGCACGCAGCGCGGGCACGACGGCGTAGGTCATCGAGATCGGACACACATGACCGGGTTCGGGCGTCCAGACCGACATCTTGGCCGCGCGGACCACGTGGGCGCCCGGCCGATCGTCGGCCCACGGCGCGGCGTGCAGACCGTGCCCGATCGCCACGGTCATCAACTCGTGGTACGCGGGATCGAATTCGACCTCGTCCACGCGATGTCCATACCGGTCATGGGTGTGCAGGATCGGCTGATTGCGATCGGCGAGCTCACCCCAGCGCTGGGCCTGGTCAGAGCCCGCGATCGCGCCGAGGTCGGCGACTTCGTCGACGCCCCACTCGCCGCCCTCCCGGATCAGCGCCTCGGTGAGCACCGGTGACGTGGCCGGGTTGTAGTCCTGTAGCGGAGGAACCTGATTGGTGACGACGTGCGTATCCGACATAGCGCCGATATTACACTTTCACGACAGTCGCACAATAGATGTAATGTCTAGATTGCGCCCAACCGTCGGACCCGTCGCGCCTCATAGCGGTTGTGCACCAGGATGGCCACGATGGCGAGTGCCCAGCCCAACAGGATGTCGATGACGTAGTGCTCGGCGGTGTACACCAGCGTGAACGCCATGATCAAGGGATAGATCACCAGCAGCGGCCGCCACCCACGGTGCACCCGGTTCCACAGGAACATCGCGACGGCTGCGGTCATGCCCGCGTGCAGAGACGGTATGGCCGCAACGAGGTTGACGCTGGCCTGGCCCTGGTCGAGCAGCGCGGTCGCCGAATGCAGATTCAGATTGCCCCACCCGCGTCCGACGATCCGCTCGACCCAGTCGTGGGCGCCGTCCCGTGTGGACTGCATCGCGCCGAGCACGCCGCCGTCGGGCACACCGCGCGCCGATCTGAACATGCACTTCGGATTGGCGGGCCCGCCCGCCACGTCCGCGGCGGTACACCTGGCCGCGGCCCATGGCGGTGCGGCCGGCAGCGTCGCGTAGATCACCAATCCCACGATGTTCAGTCCGACGAACAGCTTGACGAACGACTTCCATTCCTCGCGGTCGCGCAGCCACAGCACGGCCGCGACCACGTACGGCAGGATGAAAAACGACATGTAGACACTGCTGATGACCACCTCCCACCAGGGCGGGTCGGGTAGCTTCAGCTGCTCCTGCAGCCACACCGTCGGCATCGTCCCGGAGAAGAGCCAGCGGTCGACGTCGGCCGGCCACTCCCATAGCGTCGGCCGGCCGATCATGTCGGCCGCTCCCCTGCTCAGGTCGTAGGCGATCAGCACCAGCGCGAACGGCAGCCAGTCCCGGACGACGTACAACATCTTGCGGCCCTGACCGATGCTGGCCGCCGCCAACCCCGTGCATACGTAGAGCAGCACCAGCTCGCGGTTGAATGCGAAGCCGTCCGTCGCGGTGCGGTAGATGACCACAGCCGCCCAGATCGCGATCGCGACCCAACGCACAATCCGCAGCCAGCGGGACCGACTAGCGCGGGAGGTGGGCTCGACCGCACGGGGCAGCACAAGTGGCTGCTGCTCAATGGCGGACACTGGAGCCTCTCGGATGCCGTCGGCGATAGGTACCGCCTCTTCCGCCGAAGAGCCTAGTTAACCGTCAGTGCACCCGAAATTCGAATGACGTTTTCGTTACTGCGCCGTGGCCCCGGACCACGCGCGTCCCGTTCACGCCGAAATCCGACTTTGGCAGGGAAAGTGCCCGAGCAGAGGCCTGCGAAACTCGAATTTCGGCGTGATGTGGCTCTGGTCAGCCCAGGTGCTCGCGTAGGAACGCGATGTCGTCTTTGCGGCCCGCGTCGGCGGTCTCACAGATGACCGGGGCGTCGGCGGCGCCGACCACGGCGACCAGCAACTGCGGGTCGATCTGACCGGTGCCGAAATTGGCGTGCCGGTCGGCGCCCGATCCCGCGGCGTCGCGGGAATCGTTGCAATGGACGAGGTCGATGCGCCCGGTGAGCGCCTTGATGCGGGCGACCGCGTCGACCAGTTCCTCGCCCGCGGCCCAGGCGTGGCAGGTGTCCAGGCAGAACCCGATTCCGGTGTCGCCGATGCGGTCCCACAGCCGGCCGATCACGTCGAAGTGCCGCGCCATCGCATGATCGCCGCCCGCGGTGTTCTCCAGGTAGACCTGCATATCGGTCTCGAGGTAATCCAGCGCCTTGACCCAGCGTTCGAAGCCGGCCTCGTAATCGTTGTCGTCGGCGTGCCCGCCGTGCACGATCACCGCGGTCGCGCCGATCTCCGCTGCCGCATCGCACGTGTCCTGAAGGATCTTGCGCGACGGGATGCGCACCCGGTTGTTGGCCGAGGCAACGTTGATCAGATACGGCGCGTGGACATAAAGCGGCATGCTGGCCGCCTTGAGCACATCAGCGTCCTCACGCGGCTTGGGCTTCTTCCAGCTCTGCGGATTGCCGAGGAAGAACTGCACGACGTCCGCGCCGTCGGCGGCCGCGTCGGCCAGCGGGTCGTCTCCGTGAACATGCGAACCGATAAGCACCCGGCCAGTCTAGTGACGCGGCCCGACACCTTCACCCGCCGAGTGTGGGGTTGTGTCACGCGAAAGCGACTCCAACCGTGCGGGTAACCCACGTTCGCCGAACAGACGCGCCGACGAAAAAGCCCCCGCACATGGCGGGGGCTTTTCCTTACTGCTTAGCGGTAGTCGCTGTAGCCGTAATCGTCCAACGGCACGGCGGCACCGGTCGCCTGGCCGAAGTCCGGGCTGTAGTACTGATCCTCGTATGACGGGATCGTGTACGCCGCGGCCCTGGCCTCCTCGGTCGGCTGCACCTGGATGTTGCGGTACCGGTTGATGCCCGTACCGGCCGGGATCAGCTTGCCGATGATCACGTTCTCCTTCAGACCCTGCAGCTTGTCGCTGCGGCAGTTGATCGCCGCATCGGTCAGCACGCGGGTGGTCTCCTGGAACGACGCCGCCGACAGCCACGAATCGGTGGCCAGCGACGCCTTGGTGATACCCATCAGCACCGGACGACCCGCCGCGGGCTCGCCGCCCTCGGCGACCACCCGACGGTTCTCCGTCTCGAACTCGCCGCGCTCGGTCAGCGAGCCGGGCAGGAACTCCGTCGCACC
>CAZOIX010000311.1:0-5502 GCA_964579685.1 uncultured Mycobacterium sp. | reverse complement strand
CGGTCCGACGGCGCCCAGCCGAATAGCCGTCAGCGCTGCCCTGGTCAGACCGCGGGTGCGAAGCCTTGGAGTGCCCGACCCTGACCGTGCTGCACGCCACGCTGAGCGCAGGCCCTCCGCCAGATCTCCTTCGACTTCGATGTCACCGGCTACGTACGCGCGCGCAAGACCCAATTCGCCGGGGGCCCACAACAGTCGACGAAGCGCGCGGCGAGACGTGATGAGCAGAACTGGCCCGCCCTGGCCGCCCAAGGGACCCGCCTCCGATCCGTCCCAGGCGCGGATGCGGACCGGGAGATCGACACCCACCGCGTCGGCGAAAACGCTGGCCAGCCGGGACGCGACACTCACCATGCGGCTTCGTTCATGCGGACTTCCCATCCAGCCTGATGTGGTTACCTCTAAGGATGCCGTACAAGATCGACCCGGATGTGCTGGACAAGGTGGCCAAGCAGGTCGTCGGCCTGCCCCTGGAGAACGGCGAGCTGCTCACCCGAACCATCCGGGCGCTCGCCGACGAGTACCCCGACCTCATCGACGCCTCGCCTGGGCGCTGGGTGGGCAGCAAGGCCGGCGGGATCCTCGGCAAGGTCCGGTTCCTCTACTTCAGCCCGCGTGAGTACATCGTCATCTTCGGCTCACCCTCCGGTACCCAAGGCTTCTCGGGCCGTTACAAGCACGTTCAGATCCACAAGTTCCTGATCGCCGGTCAAATCGACTCGTACGACATCGAATCCGACGACACCACTGCGATGACGCTGCTCCCCGGCGAGCACACCTGCCTGGAGAAGGGCCGCGCCAGGGGGCTCACCATCCATCCCGGCTCATGGCACATCGAATACGGAAGAGGCGCGGTGGCCACCACACTGCCGTTCGCGATGGTGGACACCCTGTTGGTGTCGCTGGAAATCGAATCGGTGCGTCGCTCCACGGTCGAGTTCGCCAAGCTGGTGCGTCGCCGGCTTCGCCGGTAGAGGGTCAGGCCGGAGCGAACACGGTTTTGAAGCGGACCAACGACTCTCGGAAATCGCTTTTCAGTGCGCCCGCAACCACCATGCCGATGGGGCCGAACAATGCCGGCCCACCCAGATGCACGTCGAAGCTGACTGATGAGCCCTCCTTGACTTTCTTGGGGGGCTTGACCTTACCGATGAGTTTGACCTTGACTCCGCCTTCGCCTTTGCCGTTCAGGGTGATGGTCTCGGGCGGGTTGTAGTGGACGATGGTCCACTCGATCTTGACGGGCATGCCCTTGACTTCCACGATCGACTCGATGACCGTGCCCTTCTCCAGGGTTTCCGGCAGCTTGCTGCGCCACACCTTGTGGATGCTCAGCCAGTCCTTGTAGCGGGACAGATCCGATGCACACTCCCACGCCGTCTCCGGCGGCAGCGGGACGTCGACGGAGACGGAAAGCTTGGCCATGGGAGCTAGGGGGCCGTCGGCGGTTGATGATCCGGCGGGCTGCCCGGCGGCGGCTGCGGTGGCGGAACCTGGCCTGACTGTTGCGTCGGCGGCACGCGTCCCGCTTGATTGGCGTTGCTGTCGACCGCCTTCTTGGCGACCTCTTGAATCTTGTCGACCTGCTGGGTGTACTTGCCCTGGGTTTTCTTGTCGACGATGTCACCGGCCTTGTCGATCGCGGTGTCCACCTTGTCGGCGTTCTTGGCCAGCAAATCTTTCACCTTGTCGAAGAATGCCATGCGGCCACCCTACTCCGACCTCCACAACCTGCGGCGTTCCCCCAGTACCGCTCCCTGGACCCACCAGATGGCCTCGATCGCCGCCGCCCCGATGACGCCGATGATCAGCGCAATCGACGTGGTCTTGAGGTTCGACGGGTCGAGCATGAAGGTCTTGCGGGCCAGCGGAATGGAGAAGATCACCACATACGCCAGCCCCGAAACCAGCACCAGTGCCACGCGCCACCACTGGTAGGGCCGCGCGACTACCGCAAGCACCCAGACACCCGTCACCAACAGCGATATCAGCGCGGCGGTTGACGCCTGCGTCTGCTCGACCGGTGTGGCCCCGCGCCCCTGGTAGGCCACCAGGTACGAGGTGAACGTCGCGATTCCGACCACCAGGCCTGACGGCAGCGCCGCCGTCATGACCCGTCGCACGAATCCCGGGTGGGCCCTCTCGTTGTTGGGCGCCAGTGACAGCACGAACGCGGGGATGCCGATGGTGAACCACGCCGCGATCGTGACGTGGATGGGCTGGAACGGGAACAGCACCGGATCGGAACCGAAGAGCTTGGACGACAGCCCTCCGAGGCCGACGAGGATCGCCAGCAGTACGGAGTACACGGTCTTGGTGAGGAACAGGTTCGAGACCCGCTCGATGTTGCCGATCACGCGGCGACCTTCCCCGACGACATACGGCAGAGTCGCGAATTTGTTGTCCAGCAACACGATCTGGGCGACGGCCCGGGACGCCGAACTGCCTGAGCCCATGGCCACGCCGATATCGGCGTCCTTGAGGGCCAGCACATCGTTGACTCCGTCACCGGTCATCGCCACGGTGTGTCCACGCGACTGCAGTGCGTGGACCATCGCCCGCTTCTGGTCGGGCCGCACTCGGCCGAAGGTGGTGTATTCCTCCATGATGTCCGCCAGCCGGCCGGGCTCGTCGGGCAACTGCCGCGCATCCATGGTCTCGCCTTCGAGACCGAGCGAGCCCGCCACTGCGCCGACGGACACGGCATTGTCGCCCGATATCACCTTGATCGAAACCTTCTGCTCGGCAAAGTAATCCAGGGTTTCACGGGCGTCGGGACGCACCCGTTGTTCCAGCACCACCAAGGCCGCGGGCGTGACGCAGCCCGGCGCGTCAGAGTGATCGACGGACGCGCTGCAGGAGCCCAGCAGCAGTACCCGTAACCCCTTGGCGCCGATTTCTTCTGCCTCCTGGGCTATTTCAGAACCGGGCTCCAGCAACACGTCTGGCGCACCGATCACCCAGTGGCCGTGTTCACGGTATGAGGCACCGCTCCACTTGGTGGCGGATTTGAACGGGGCGATAGCCGAGGCTTCCCATCCGGGAGGCATCTTGAACGCCTCCGCAATGGCCTGCATGCTCGCATTGGGTCGGGCGTCGTCGGCGGCGAGTTGAGCGAGGATGTCGGCAACCGAAGATCCGTCGAGTTTCTTCAGATCGGAGACGCGCATACCGTTTTCGGTGAGCGTGCCGGTCTTGTCTGCGCACACGACGTCAACGCGCGCCAGCCCCTCGATGGCGGGTAGCTCGTTGACGAGGCACTGCCTGCGGCCCAACCGGACGACGCCGACGGCGAACGCGATCGACGTCATCAGGACGAGGCCCTCGGGCACCATCGGCACCAGCGCGCCGACCATCCGCAGCACCGATTCACGCCATCCCGCGTTGGTGGTGAACAGCTGTGTGTAGATGATCAGCAGACCCGCAGGGATCAACAGGTAGGTGATGAACTGCAGTATCTTGTTGATCCCGCTGCGCAGTTCGGAATTCACGAGCGTGAACTTGCTGGCCTCATCGGCCAGCTTGGCGGCATAGGCCTCCCGCCCCACTTTGGTGGCCCGGTAAGCGCCGCTGCCCGCGACGACGAAGCTGCCCGACATGACGCCGTCGCCGGTGTCCTTGGCGATCGCGTCGGCCTCGCCGGTGAGCAGGGACTCGTCGACCTCGAGATTGGACTCCTCGACGATTTCCCCGTCGACGACGATCTGGTCTCCCGGCCCCAGTTCGATGATGTCGTCGAGAACGACCTCGGCCGGCAGCACCGCCTTGGTACCGGATTGCCTGCGCACCAGGGGTTTCGCCTGTCCGATGATGGCCAGCTTGTCGAGCGTCTGCTTGGCGCGCAGCTCCTGGATGATGCCGATCGCGCTGTTGGCGATGATGAGCAGCCCGAAGGCGCCGTTGATCACCGACCCGGTGGACAGCACGATGATCAGTAGCACACCCAGGATGGCGTTGATGCGGGTGAACACATTGGCCCGCACGATGTCGGATACGCTGCGCGCCGCTCGGGTCGGCACGTCGTTGGTTTTACCTTGCGAGACACGCTGGGCGACTTCGGCATCGCTGAGACCGGCGGCCTCGACGCCCGGGACGGTGGTCATTTCGTGAACGTCCCTCTGCCGAACTCGTCGTAGTACTCGAGCACCAGCCTGTCACCGTCGAACGTCGCCTTGGAAATGGTTCCCGGCGGGGCGTTTTCGGCGACGAAGGTGAAGGTGAAGACGTTGCCGTCCCAGTGCTGCAGCCCAACGTTCAGCTTGGTGCCCAGAGCCAACGTCAGCTTCCCGTCTTCCTCGGTGACTCTGGCGGGTCCCCAATAGTCGTTCTGGTAGGTGCCGACATATGTCGGCAGGGGCGCGGACGGCGCCGGACGCGCCGGCGCCTGCACGCCGACGAGAGACCCGACCGGCTTTTCCATCTCGGCAAAGGCCGCGCTGTACAGGCCATACCAATCCTCGCGCACCTCGCCGAACTGGACCAGATCTGCGAACTGGGCTGTCAGCGTTTCGGGCACCCCGGACGGGGTGGCGTTGGTCAGCGCGATGATGGCCACGTCAGCCGACGGCAGGATCACGAAGTTCGTTCCCGCGCCGAGTTCGAAAGCGCCGGAATGGCTGAGTTGAGTACGCGCCGCCGACGTCGTCCCGACGTTGAAGCCGTAACCGTAGAAACCAGAACGCATCGCGGGTTCCGACGCGGGACTCGACACGATCTGCGGGGTGACGGCGGGCAACAGTGCGTTGGCATCGACGATCTGCTTGCCCTCGTGGTTGCCGTCCGCCAGCACCATCGACAGCCAGCGCGTCATGTCGTTGATCGACGAACTCGCACCCCCTGCGGGCGCCTGGGCATCCGCATCGCGTAGGTAGAGCGGTTCATAGGATCCGTCGACATGGATGTGGCCGACCGCCCGGTTGGCCCTCGACTCATAATCGGCGAACCGGTAGCTCGTCGACGTCATCGCCAGGGGGTCGAACAACACATCGTCGGCGAGCAAATCAAACGGTTCACCCGCGCTCGTCGCAACCGCCTCGACGCCCGCGGTGTACCCGTAGTTGGTGTAGGCGTAGGAGATTCGGAACGGATCCAGCGGAAAATCACGCAGCCGGTCGAGCACATAGCGGCGGTCGTGGCCGATGTCTTCGAGCATGTCGCCCGCATGGTCGGGAAGGCCGGAGCGGTGCGCCATCATGTCGCCGACGGTGACCATCTTCGTGACCGTCGGATCGGAAAGGGCGAACCACGGAAGCTTGGACACGATCGGGGTGTCCCAGCCGATCGCGTTCACGCCGACCTGATGGGCGACGACGGTCGATGAGATCGACTTGGACACGGACGCCAGCTGAAAGACGGTATCCGCGTCGATCCGATTGCTCGGGGCATCGCCTGCCTTCACGTCTTTGACACCGAAGCCCTTTGCGTACACGGTTTTCCCACCATGCACGACGGCGACCGCCATACCCGGGATTCCGGACTTGCGCATCAGTTCTTCGGCGATGC
>CAZOIX010000310.1:0-5510 GCA_964579685.1 uncultured Mycobacterium sp. | reverse complement strand
CGGGCGATCGGACGCTGCTGCGCGAGCAGCCGGTGCTCGGCGACTACCGGCCCCCAGGACTACGTCGTACGACGCGACTGGGCCATCGCCCCCGACGGCGCACGGGTACCGATCTCGATCGTGCACCGCATCGGCCTGCAGTACCCGGCGCCGACACTGCTGTACGGCTACGGCGCCTACGAGTCGTGCGAGGATCCGCGGTTCTCCATCGCCCGGTTGTCGCTGCTCGACCGCGGCATGGTCTTCGCGGTCGCGCACGTGCGCGGCGGGGGTGAGCTGGGCCGACCGTGGTACGAGCATGGAAAGCTGCTCGAGAAGAAGAACACCTTCACCGACTTCATCACCGTCGCATCCCATCTCGTCGACACCGATATCACCCGCCCCGAGAATCTCGTGGCATATGGCGGTAGCGCGGGCGGCTTGCTGGTCGGGGCCGTCGCTAACATGGCGCCCGCGCTGTTCGCTGGTGTCCTCGCGCTGGTGCCGTTCGTCGACCCGCTGACCACCATTCTCGATCCGTCGCTTCCGCTGACGGTCACCGAGTGGGATGAGTGGGGAAATCCATTGCAGGACAAGGATGTATACGACTACATGAAGTCGTATTCACCGTATGAGAACGTCGAGGCGAAGAACTATCCGGCGATCCTCGCCATGACATCGTTGAACGACACCCGGGTGCTGTACGTCGAACCGGCGAAATGGGTTGCCGCGCTGAGGCACACCGACGCCGGAGCACCCGCAGTACTGCTCAAGACGGAGATGAACGCCGGTCACGGAGGCATCAGCGGGCGCTACGAACGGTGGAAGGAAGCGGCGTTCCAGTACGCGTGGCTACTGGAGGCCGCCAAGGCCCACGACGGCAACGGCGCCTGAATCCAATCTAGGCACTGTCAAGATTCCAGGCTATGATGGCCCCCATGGGCAGGGATTCCTATCACCACGGCGACCTGAAGGCCGTCATCCTCGCGCACGCTGCCGCCCTGGTGGCCCAGCGCGGGGCCGATGGGATCTCGCTGCGGGAGTTGGCCAGGGCCGCCGGGGTGTCGCATGCGGCCCCCGCGCATCACTTCACCGATCGCCGTGGCCTCTTCACGGCGCTGTCCGCGCAGGGGTGGCGGCTGTTGGCCGAGGCGCTGCGGCAGGCCAGGCCCGATTTCGTCGAGGCGGCGCTGGCATACGTGCGGTTCGCGCTCGACCATCCCGGCCATTACGCCGTGATGTTCGACCGTTCTCTCGTCGACCCCGAGAACCCGGAGCTGGCCGCCGCGCAGGAGGCGGCCGGTGCGGAACTGACACAGGGCGTCGGCACGCTCGACGATGCGCGGGCGCGGAAGGATCCCGAGGGTGCGGCGCTGGCGGCATGGTCGCTGGTGCACGGCTTTTCGCTGCTGTGGCTCAACAAGTCCATCGGCACCGACGGCGATCCGATGGAGACCGTGCACCGCGTCGCGGGGATGCTGTTCAAGACACGGTAGCGTGCCACCCATGACCGAGACACCGCTGACCGACATCGCACTGACCACGCTCGACGGCCGACCAACCACACTTGGCGAACTCGCCGATGGTGCCGCGCTGGTGGTCAACGTGGCCTCCAAATGTGGCCTGACGCCTCAGTACACGGCACTCGAGAGACTGGCGACGGACTATCGCGACCGCGGACTGACAGTGATCGGCGTGCCGTGCAACCAGTTCATGGGTCAAGAGCCGGGTTCAGCCGACGAGATCGCGCAGTTCTGCTCGACGACGTACGGCGTCACGTTTCCGTTGCTGGAAAAGACGGACGTCAATGGCGACGACCGGCATCCGCTGTACGCAGAGCTGACCAAGACAGCCGACGACGCGGGCGAAGCCGGCGACATCCAGTGGAATTTCGAGAAGTTCCTCCTGGCGCCGGGCGGAAAGGTGGTCAAGCGGATCCGGCCGCGGACCGAACCGGACGCCCCCGAGGTGATCGCGGCCATTGAAGAAGTCCTGCCGCGATAGCCGAAAAGACAACTGCAGTGCGGGTGTTGGACACCGTTACGACACCTGAAGTTGCCACAATGAGGGCGTGGCTGGACAACTGATCGTTTCGATTTCCGGGATCAGCGACCGCACAATGCCTGAGGTCGAGCACTTCTGCGGTCAGCTCGATTCGCGGACGGTGCCGGTCTCGTTCCTGGTCGCGCCGCGGATCAAGGGTGGTTACCGGCTCGACGAGGACGCCCCCACCGTCGAGTGGCTCGGCGACCGCCGTGAGATGGGCGACGCCATCGTGCTGCACGGTTTCGACGAGGCTGCCACCAAGAAGCGCCGTGGCGAGTTCGCGAGTCTGCCTGCGCACGAAGCGAATCTGCGGCTGATGGCAGCGGACCGGGTGATGGAACATGTGGGCCTGCGCACACGGCTGTTCGCGGCACCCGGCTGGACGGTGTCCCCCGGGACGGTAACCGCGCTGCCCCGCAATGGCTTTCGGATGCTGGCGGCACTGACCGAGATCACCGACCTGGTGCGAAACACGATGGTTCGCGCGCGAGTGCTCGGTATCGGTGAGGGGTTTCTCAGCGAGCCCTGGTGGTGCCGCACCCTCGTGCTGTCCGCCGAACGGACGGCCCGGCGGGACGGCATCGTGCGGGTCGCCGTCGCCGCCCGTCACCTGCGCAGGCCGGGCCCGTGCCAGGCGATGCTCGATGCCGTTGACCTCGCGCTCATGTACCAGTGCACGCCCGAGGTGTACCGATGGAGTCCGTACAGCGCATTGACCGACGCCGCATAGTCACCGCCCGCTAACGTGGCGGCATGGCAGACGCTGATGTCATCGTCGTCGGGGCGGGGCTCGCGGGCCTGGTTGCGGCGTGTGAGCTCGCCGAACGTGGCCGCCGGGTGCTGATCGTCGACCAGGAGAACGCCAACAATGTCGGGGGCCAGGCGTACTGGTCATTCGGCGGGCTGTTCTTCGTCGACAGCCCCGAACAGCGCCGGCTGGGTATCCGCGACAGCCATGACCTTGCGCTGCAGGACTGGCTCGGCTCGGCGGGATTCGATCGGCCCGAGGATCACTGGCCGCGCCAGTGGGCACACGCCTATGTCGACTTTGCCGCGGGCGAGAAGCGCGGCTGGCTGCGTGAGCGCGGTCTGCAGACTTTCCCGGCGGTCGGGTGGGCTGAGCGTGGAGGCTACGACGCCCGCGGACACGGCAACTCGGTGCCTCGCTTCCACATCACCTGGGGAACCGGCCCGGCGATCGTCGACGTCTTCGCCCGGCGCCTGCGCGATAACGCCAAGGTGCGATTCGCCCACCGCTGCCGCGTCGACGAGCTCATCGTGGAGGACGGCGCTGTCGTCGGGGTGCGCGGTGCGGCGCTGGAACCGTCGACAGCGCCGCGAGGTGTGGCGTCATCACGAAACACCATCGGCGACTTCGAGTTCCGGGCCCAAGCGGTGATCGTCGCCAGTGGGGGAATCGGCGGGAATCATGAGCTGGTCCGCAAGAACTGGCCCAAGCGGATGGGTCGGGTGCCCGATCAGTTGTTGAGCGGAGTGCCCGCGCACGTCGACGGACGAATGATCGGGATCTCCGAATCGGCCGGGGCACGCGTGATCAACAGCGACAGGATGTGGCACTACACCGAGGGCATCACCAACTACGACCCGATTTGGCCGTTGCACGGCATCCGCATCATCCCCGGTCCGTCGTCGATGTGGCTCGATGCCACCGGAAAGCGACTGCCGCCACCGCTGTTCCCCGGTTTCGACACGCTCGGCACGCTGGAATACATCGCCCGAACCGGCCACGACTACACGTGGTATGTCTGCAACGCCCGCATCGTCGAGAAGGAATTCGGACTATCGGGCCAGGAACAGAACCCCGACCTGACCGGTCGTAGCGTGCGTCAGGTCCTGAGCCGCGTCAGGCCGGGCGCGCCAGGACCGGTTCAGGCGTTCATCGACAGAGGCGTCGACTTCGTGACGGCCGACTCGTTGCGCGAATTGGTGACCAAGATGAACGCGGTGCCCGACGTCGAGCCGCTGGACTACGCCGTGGTGGAAGCGGAGGTCACCGCGCGCGACCGCGAAGTCGTCAACAAGTACAGCAAGGACAGCCAGATCACCGCCATCCGCGGCGCCCGTGCATTCTTGTCCGACAGAATCAGTCGCGTCGTGGCCCCGCACCGGCTCACCGATCCGAAGGCCGGTCCACTGATCGGGGTCAAGCTGCATATTCTTACGCGGAAGTCGTTGGGCGGCTTGGAAACCGATCTCGACTCCAGGGTGCTCAAGCCCGACGGTGCACTGTTCGATGGGCTGTACGCCGCAGGGGAGGCCGCCGGATTCGGCGGCGGCGGTGTGCACGGTTACCGTTCGCTGGAGGGCACCTTCCTCGGCGGCTGCGTGTTCTCCGGCCGTGCTGCGGGCCGGGCCGCGGCACGCGATTCCGGCTAGAAGACCGCGGGCGAGCCCGCGAATCAGAACTCGGTGCCGTTCTCTTCCTCGAGCACCTGGAAGTCGGTGTCGGTCATCTCTTCCAGCCGTCCGTAGAAGATCCCGCGTGCACTAGGATCGACGATCCCCTGATGAATGGGTACTGCGCGGGCGGGCGCCACCCCACGCAGATAGTCGACCGCCTCGGAGATCTTCATCCACGGTGCTGCGGCGGGTGTCGCCAGCACGTCCACCGGCTCACCTGGGAGGTACAGGGCGTCACCGGGATGCATCAGCCGGGCCGCGTGGCTGCCGTCGCCAACCAGATACGAAATGTTGTCTATCACAGGGATTTCGGGATGAATCACCGCGTGCCGCCCGCCTGTTCCGCGCACGGTGAGATGGCCGATGCTGAGTTCGTCGCCGACGTTCACGGCCTGCCACGAGCCGCCGAGTTGTGCGGCCGTCTGCGGGTCGGCGTACAGCGTGGCCTGCGGGTTGGCGTCGAGGAGAGCCGGTAGTCGCGACGTGTCGGCGTGGTCGGGATGCTGGTGGGTGATCAGGATGGCAGACAGGCCGGTGATGCCCTCGAAACCGTGGGAGAACACGCCTGGATCGAACAGGATCGTGGTCTGGTCACCCGAATCGGTGCGAAAGTTCGCGAGTAGGCACGAATGGCCGAAATGCGTCAATTGCATGCCTATATTGTGGCGCGCAGGGATTGCCCAGGGGGTACTTCACACGTGCGATTGTTGTTGGCGCTGGCCGTCGCCACATGCGGGCTGGTCGTCGCTCCGAGTATGCCTGCGACCGCCGTGCCCGGCGTCTGCCCGCCGATCTGTGACGCGATCCCCGATGTGGCGTGGCTCCCGCCGTCGGCTGTGCCGCTCGATTCGGTCTACCACTGGCCCGGGTTCGCCGGTCTCGCCGTGAGAGCGCCGGCGCCGCGGTTCACCTTCGAGGAGGTCTGCGTCTCGCCGCCGATCATCGGCGATGCCAGAAACTACGCGGTGGCCTCACTCGCGACGGTGACGCATCCGCCTGGCCAGTGGCAACTGCGCGTGCAGATCATGCACGGGGAGTTGTCGCCGGGGCAGGCCCTGACGCTC
>CAZOIX010000309.1:0-5529 GCA_964579685.1 uncultured Mycobacterium sp. | reverse complement strand
GCGATGCCCTACGACAACTACTTCGGCGGCGTCACCGAAGACTTCCACTGGTTCGAACGGGTGCTTGACGACTCGGGCGGCGGCCTGAACCATCCCGCTGCGGTGATCGTCGAGACGGTCCAGGGCGAGGGCGGGCTCAACGTCGCACGCATCGAGTGGCTTCAGGCGCTCGCTGAGCTCTGCCGCCGACGCGACATCCTGCTGATCGTGGACGACGTCCAGATGGGCTGTGGCCGAACCGGGCGATTCTTCAGTTTCGAGGAGGCCGGAATCGTTCCCGACATCGTCACCCTGTCCAAGTCGATCAGCGGCTACGGTCTGCCGATGGCGTTGACGCTGTTCCGCCACGACCTCGACGTGTGGTCGCCGGGCGAGCACAACGGCACCTTCCGCGGCCACAACCCCGCATTCGTCCCCGCTACGAAGGCACTCGAGACTTACTGGCAGACTGAGGCTTTCGCCTCGGACACGCTGGCCAAGGGCGGACACATCCGCGAGCGCCTGGAGAAGATCTCCAGCGCGTATGCTGGTGTCAGTGCGCGGGGACGAGGGATGGCCCAAGGACTGAAGTTCGAGGACAAGCCGATGGCGGCCGCGGTGTGTCGCGTGGCGTTCGAGCGCGGTTTGCTCATGGAGACCAGCGGACCCTCCGACGAGGTGGTCAAGCTGCTTCCGCCACTGACGACCTCGGACACTGACCTCGATGCCGGCCTCGATATCCTCGCCGAATCGATTGCGGCCAGCTCTGTCTGAGCCACTGGCAGCGTAGAAGGAAAGGAACGAAACACCGTGATCGTGCGTACCACCGACGAGATCACCGGTACCGAGCGCGACGTCTCCGCCGCCGACTGGAGATCCAAGCGCATCATCCTTGCCGGTGACGGGGTCGGCTTCTCGTTCCACGAGACCACCATCAACGCGAACTCCGTCAGTGAGTTCCACTACCGCCACCACGTCGAAGCGGTGTGGGTGGTGGAAGGCAGCGGCTCGCTCACCAACCACGAGACCGGCGAGGTGCACCCCCTGCGGCCCGGAACGATGTATCTGCTCGACGGGCACGAACGACACCGCGTCACCTGCGATACTCAATTGCGTATGTTGTGCGTCTTCAACCCCCCGGTGACGGGGCAGGAAGTGCACGACGAAACCGGCACATATCCCCCGGCGGTGCAAGCGAGTTGAGTTACCAGCAGTTCGACAGCAAGATCGACCGGTACCCCACCCGGCTCGAGGAGCCCAGCGATCCGATTCCGCGTCAGGAGCCGACGGTGTGGGGCACCGCCTCGCAAGGCCCCCTCGGCGACGATGATCTGGCAAAGATCACTGACAACGGGTATCTGATCCGACCTGCAACGGTCGCGGGGGCCGATTGGCTCCCGGTGTTGCGCGGCGAACTCGATCGCATCGGCGCCGACGCAAATCCGACGGACCCCAGAATCATCCGGGAACCGGGCGGGACCATCCGCTCGGTCTTCGAGCCGCATCTGTTGAGCGACGTCATCGCCGAAGTGATCACGCTCGATACTGTGCTGCCGGTGGCGCGTCAGCTACTGGGCAGCGACGTCTACATCCATCAGGCGCGGATCAACATGATGCCCGGGTTTACCGGTACGGGGTTCTACTGGCACTCCGACTTCGAGACCTGGCACGCGGAGGATGGCATGCCCGCGATGCGGGCGGTGTCCTGCTCGATCGCCTTGACCGACAACTTTCCATACAACGGCGCGCTGATGCTGATGCCGGGCTCGCACCAGACGTTCTACCCGTGCATCGGCGCCACGCCGCGCGACAATCACACGTCGTCGCTGGTGAAGCAGGAGATCGGCGTGCCGGACCACGCGACGCTCACCGAGGCGGCCGCGCGCCACGGCATCGATCAGGTCACCGGACCGGCCGGCACGGCGCTCTGGTTCGACTCGAACATGATGCACGGGTCCGGGTCCAACATCACCCCGTTCCCGCGCTCGAATATCTTCCTGGTGTTCAACTCGGTGGAAAACCAGCTGGTGCCGCCGTACCGAGCCGAAAAGCCGAGGCCGTCGTATCTGGCAGCCAGAACCGCTGCGCCGCACAACTCGCCTGCGTTGACGCCGTAGCCGCTCACGCGTGGAGCCCGGATCGTTTCCCTCAGGGTGCGAATGGCGCCGGGCCCGGTGGGGACGGTGCCGCCGCAACGGGTCCGGGCAGCGGGCCGGGCTGCCCGAGGGCTGACAATCCGACATGCGCCGGCGGGAGTTCATCTGCCACAGGCACCGACAGCAGCGCGGGTGCCGGGGGCTCCGCCGGCGCGGAGGTGGCCGGTTCGTCGGGCGCACTTTCCGCCGCCCAACTCGCTACAAGCTTGTGGGCGACCAACGTCGCTCCCTCGTCCGCCATCCCCACTTCGGGGTAGCGACTGTGCACGCCGAAGCTCCTGCCCTCAGGGTCACACACCAGGTCGTCATTGACACACAGGTCGACGGTCTTGTCGACGTAGCTCGGGCCGATCACGATCTGCGGGTCATTGATGGCACGCATGAAGCGTGCCGACGGCTTTCCGAACAGCGCCACCGCGGCAACGTGGTCGGCAACATCGAGCGGCAGCGGCGCGGGCACGGTCGACGCCGAAACCCCTTCGGGCACAACGTTCGCAGTGACAAAGCCCATGACCGCTGCGCCCTGCGAGAATCCCCCGAGCACCATCTTGGTCTCCGGGCAGGAGGCGGCCGTGGCCAGGATGCGTGCGCGGGCATCGCTGATTCCATCGACGGCGGTGCGAAAGTCAGTGGTAGCGGGGTAATTCACCGGATACACGTCAACCGACTTCGCGCCGACCTGCGACCGCAACGAGTTGACGAACGCGTCCCCCGTCGGGCCGACGCCGGGCAACTCGGTGGTGCCGCGTGCGAAGATCACTTCGGCATCCGGGCACGGCGCCGCCTGCGCAACCGGCATGGGTCCAAGTTGCAGCAGTGCAGCCGCGGTTGCCGCAGCGCCCATCACACCAATGGTTCGTAATGCCCCCATGTTCCTAATGCTGACACGGCACGCCGCAACTCGCGCGTCGAGCAACCGGATACACAGAGAACAGCCAATTCTTGTTCAAACGATAAGGAATTCGTAAGCGTCGGCCTCATCGCCTCCCTCTTCTTATTTGATCGCCTCCAGACAGAACAGCGCGAGGAAGCCGACGAAGAACGCGGCCGCCATCCAGGGCCGCTCGGGCGTCTCGTGGGCCTCGACGAGCAGTTCCTCGACCACCAACCACAACAGCGCGGCGGCCGCGAAAGCCAGTACCAGGCCGAGCACAGCATCACTCGCGTCGCCGAGCACCAGCGCCCCCAGGATCGCTCCAACCGCGACCAAGAGGCTCAGGCCCGCAGTGATCCCCGCAGCGACGAATCGGGACGTTCCCGAACTCCTCAGTCGCAGGGCCACCGACAGGCCGAGGAACAGCACCTCGACCGTGAGCGCGATGGCGATGATCGCCGCGGTCTCGGTCGAGACTGCCGCGCCGATTCCCACCAGGAGACCGTCGATGAACAGATCGACACCGACGACAGCGAGAAAACCCACCGGCAGCGTGCGGTCGCCGGCGCCCTCGCCGCCCTCGCCGCCCTCGAGATGACGCATCCCGACCAGGACGCCGACGCCGGCGGCGAATCCCAGCACGATGAGCCAGAGCGGACCCAGCTCACGCAGTTCGGGTAGTACCTCGCCCGCGACCGCGGCCAAGACCACGCCCGCCGCGAAGTGCTGCACACCACTCACCACCGCCGGCCGTGGCACGCGGAGCGCCGCGACCACCCCTCCGGCGATTCCTGCAGTCACCGGGAAGGCGACCAACCCGGCGGCCGTCGTCACTACGTTTATGCGAATCACCCCATGTCGTGTCGGACGGACATTCTGGTGTCAGTTATCAGGGACCCTCAAGGCATCGAAGTCGATCACTTCGCCGCGATTGATCGAGACCCAGTCGCGAGCCTCCAGATACGGGCGGAAGGTCTCGGCGATCAGCTGCGCGTCGGCAGCCGTCTTCGGCCGCTGAAGCTCGTAGAGGTGAGGGAATTCCGTCCAGGCGACCACCGCGTCCCACAGCCGCACGGCCGCCTGCCCGGTGGGTGGATCGACGAGCACGGGGCCGAAGAGGCATTGTCCGTCAGGGAAGAACATCGTCGGCACGCCGTAACCGTTGGCCGCCACCACCCGCTGGTGTTCGGCCAACACGTCGTCATTGGTGGTGGGATCGTTGATCGCCTCGTCGACGAGCCCCGGGTCTAATCCCAGTTCCGCGAGAAGAGTTCGAGCGACGGCTTTTTCGTGCGGTTTATGCCCGTCGACGTGCAGGGCTTTACCGGCCCGGGCATACCAGGCGTCGAGGTCGTCCATCGATGTGCGACGCAGCAGCGCACCGACGCGCATCATCGACCAGCCGTAGGACCATTCGCGTTCCCACGGGTGCTTCTTGCCTTCCTGGCGGTTGATCTCCTCGAGGCTGAAGAAGCGCCAATTCACGGCGAGCCCCGTGAGTGCGCGGACCTCGCGGATCCACAGTGACGTCTGGTAGGCGTACGGGCACATGACATCGAAGTGGAAGTCGACGTATTCGGGTCGGTTCGTCACACTGGGTCGACCTCCTCAGATCGAGTTCGAGATGTGGTCTGCGTGCCGCAGGCGCACCGCGATCACACAGACATCGTCTTGGCGAGGCGGCGCGGCAAGAATTTTCGTGAGTTGGCGGCATCCCTGCGCCAATGCGGTCTCCGACGGCCAGCCCGCCAGCAGCCGCTCCGCCTGCGAGATCCCTGTCTCGACGTCCCTGCCGGAACGCTCGACCAGGCCGTCGGTGTACATGACCAGGATGTCACCGGGCTCGAGGCTCACCTGGCCCTCGGTGTAGACGGCGTCGCGGACGGGCCCGAGCACGGGGCCGTCGGCGTCGACGAGTCGCACGACTCTCCCGTCACGCGAGCGACGAAGCAAGGGCGGTGGATGCCCGGCCAGACCGTACGACAGGGCGCCGGCCAGCGGATCGAAGACGGCAACGGCCATGGTGGCGAACCTTCCGTGGCTGGTGCGGGCGGTGAACGTATTGAGCTCGGCAAGCAGTTGCGCGGGTGGCAGCCCCTGCAGGGCCATGGCGCGCCCTGCGCTACGCAACTGCGCCATGTCTTCCACCGCCAGCAATCCGTGTCCGACCACGTCACCCACCGCGAGGTAGGTCCGCTGGTTCGACAGGGAGATGACGTCGTACCAGTCGCCGCCGAGCCCGTGCACGGCGTCTGCGGGCTCATAGCTGACCGCGAAGTCCAGGCCGGTGATGTCGGCCGGTTCTGTGGGCAGCACCGCCGCCTGCAGCACCGCGGCCCGGGCATGCTCATCGGCATAGACCTGAGCGCGCACCAGGGCCTGCCCGACCATGGTGGCGACCGCGGAGACGTAGGCCAACTGCGCCGCGTCGAGCGGTTGCGGCCGAGTCCACATCAGCCCGAGTACGCCGATCGGCTTGCCGCCGGAGGTCAGCGGCCAGTTCACCATCGCCTCTGCCTC
>CAZOIX010000308.1:0-5549 GCA_964579685.1 uncultured Mycobacterium sp. | reverse complement strand
GTCGGCAACCCACGTTCACATGTGAGTGGGGCCCCAGCCCCTCATACCGTCTAGTTCAACACCGGCGCCCGACCGGCTTCGGCCAGCCACTCGTGTTCCAAGTGGGTCAGCGTGCCGTCTGCGCGCAGAGAGTCGACGACCGTGGACACACAGCGGGTCAGGGAGCTGCCCTTGTCGAGCACGATCCCGAACTGTTCGACGTGGTCGGTGGTGGCGGGCAGCCGCCCGATGATCGTGCCGCTGCGCAGCTCACCGGCGACCGTGAAGGCCGTTGGCAGGTCGGCCACCATGGCGTCGATTTCGCCGTTGGTCAACGCGACTTTGGCGTCGGCGTTGGTGTTGTAGACCTCGACGGGAACGTCACCGTCGATCGCGATCGCCGCTGTGTGACTGGTCGTCCCGACCTGCACACCGAGCTGAACCTTCTTCAGATCTGCCAGGCTGCGCACCCCGGCCGCGGGCGACGCCGTCGTCGTGACCACGATCTGGGTGACGTCGAAATACGGCGACGAGAAGTCCACGGCCGCCCTGCGTTGATCCGTGATCGAGAACTGAGAAAGGTTGGCGTCGAACGTCTTCGGGCCGGGCTCCAGGGCTCCGTTGAAGGGCACCCGAACCCAGCGCACCTCCTCACGGCCGTAACCGAGATGGCCCGCGACAGCGTAGGCGAGCGCGCTCTCGAAGCCCTCGCCGTTGGCCGGATCGTCGCCCACATACCACGGTGGATAGGCGGGTTCGTCGGTGCCGACGGTGAAGATGCCGGGATACAGCGTCGTCAGTTCGTTCTTCGTGCAGTTCCGCGGCTGCGGCGCGGCGTTCTCGGCAATCGGCGCGCACGCGGTGACGACGGCGAGGGCGGCCGTGACCGCTGCCCGTCTGCACACATTGCGCATAGCCGGATCATCGCGCACTTCTGGCGGTACGCGCCACAGCTGGCGACCCCGGACATGAAGCGGCCCCCGAGCCGTGTGTAACTGGTCGGACAAAACCAAGAGGCTCGGGGGCCGGGTGACTGCGGGGAATTCGCCGGCGCGCGCAGGTGATCCCCTGGCGCTGCTAGCTCGCAGCCACCTCACAAGTCCATAAATCAATCAATTTGTCGGACCACCTCCTTCCCTGTGTACGAGCGACGCTACCACCGAGACCAAAGCCGCTGCTAGCGGTTTATCTGTGCGGAAGAGCTCGGCTGCTTGCGCCACAGGCGATGGCGAGTGACTGGATCGGCCATCTGAACCGACGTCGATCGCTAAACTGATTCAGGCCCAAAAGAACTGCACGCCTGTGGAAAAGGCGAGGAGGCAACGCCATGGGTACTCCGATATTCCGGATGTTCGATACCGCGCCCGACGCGTGCGCACCCTATAGCCACGCCGTCGAGAACGACGGCTGGTTATGGATCACCGGGCAGATGCCCAACTATCCCGGCGACCATACGAAGCCGCTACCTGAAGGCATCGAGGCGCAGACCCGAAATGTGATGCACAACCTCACGATCGTGCTCGACGAGCTCGGCATCGGTTTGGGCAACGTTGTGCAGGCTCGGGCTTTCCTCACTGAGTTCAAACGCGACTACGAGGCGTTCAACGGTGTCTACGAATCCTATTTCGAACCTGGAAAGTTGCCCGCTCGCACCTGCATCGGTGTCACGGCACTCGCCCTGGATGCGTTGGTCGAGGTCGACTTCGTGGCCTGCCGCCCGTAGCCGGGCCCAGCATCGCACGGTCGGTCGGCACTGGCTCAAGGTAATTGCATGAGCACTTCGGGAAGCGAGGTGGTCGCGACCGCTGTGGTGGCTCGCAAGGTCCGTACCGAGCTCGTCGCGGCGTACCGGGCTTGGCAACTCGAGTTGGACGCCGCGACCACCGAAAGCCCCGGGTTCATCGGAACCGAGACGATCTCCCCCGTACCGGGCGTTCATGACGACTGGGTCATCGTCTTTCGGTTCGATTCCAAGGAGAACCTGTCGCTGTGGATGCGCTCGGAGCGACGCCGAGAGTTGCTCGAACGCGGCGACAGGCTGCTTGCCGCACCTGCGGACGAACACACCATGGTCGGTGGCCGGCCGGCTGTCGACGCGGTGACCATCGTGGCCAGCGCCACGCCGTTGGTGGGCCGGGAGTCGAAGTTCCTCGCCGCCGAAAAGGCGCTCGAAATGGCGGCGCGGTCGTTCGACGGCTTCACGGGTTACGAACTGCTCGCACCGGCTCAGGACGGGGGTGCGTGGACCAGTCTGTATCGCTTCGCCGCGCCGCGTCATGCCGATCAATGGCTCACCTCCGACGCCCGGAACAGGCTCCTGGCGGACTTGGCCGAAAGCACCGACCAGAGCACGGTTCGCAAGGTGCCGAGCGCCTTCGGCAGCTGGTTCAGCTTCAACGCGTTCGACGGGGCGGACACGCCCAACTGGAAACAGTCGATGACGGTGTTGTTGATGCTCTATCCCACGATCATGTGCATCAACTACCTGCTGTCCTACCTGCAGGGTGTCGGTACTCCGCTGTTCCTCCGTACGTTCACTTCCAACGTCCTGAGCACCGTTGCCCTCGGTTTCGTTCTCATGCCGCTTGCCACCCGGGCCCTCGGCTTCTGGCTTGCGCCGGGCGCGCCGACGCGGACCACCATCCGGGGAACGATCCTGGTCGTCTTCCTGTACGGAGTGCTCCTCGGCTCCTGGGCATGGATCACCCTTTAACTTTGGACGTCCAGCGCTCAGCGATCGCTGACGATCGCGGCGTCGACGAGTTCAACGATGTCATCCGCCAACGGAGCCGCCGGTAGCGCCTTGCCGTCCAGAGTGTGAACGCGTGCGGCGAGCGTGATGCTCGATACCAACCAAACTCCTTGTGCCGCAAATAGATCAGCGGGTCGCAGCGGTTGGTAGTCGCAGTGGTACCCCTTGTTGCGCGCTACGTCGAACAGCGCCTGCTGCGTGGTTCCGCGCAGGATCGGCCACCACGGCGGCGGAGTCAGCAGCGCCGGGGCACCGCCCGATTCGGTGGCGATGACCACCGTCGACCGCGGACCCTCCAGGATCAGGCCGTCGGACCCGACGAAGATCACGTCGCCCGCTCCGTGGCGCTCGGCGTGTCGCAGCGCGGCCATGTTCACCGCATACGACAGTGTTTTGGCCCCCGCGAGCAGCCACGGCATGTCGGAGGTCCCCTCGGCCGACAGGCCGCGGGGAAGCATCACCGCCGCCACCCCTGCGCTGCGCGCGTCGGCCACCCGGGGCGCCAACGCACCGATGGTCGCGAACGCGGTCGCCGGTGAACCACTTTCGCGCCCACGGCTGTACACCAGCCGTAACACTCCTTCACCACCGCCGTCGGCGACCCAGCGGGTGACGGCCACGTCCACCGCCGCACGCCATCGCGCTAGATCCGGCGCGGGCAGGTCCATCATCGCCGCTGACTGCGTGAGCCGGCCCAGATGAGACTCCAGCAGACACGGCCGGCCATCGCGAACCAGGAGTGTCTCGAAGATTCCGTCGCCGCGGACGGCGGCGAGGTCATCGGCATAGAGCAACGGTGTCGTCGGGTCATGCAGCTGACAGTCGAGCGTGACGACGACCGCGGGTGTGCTCGCCATGGGCAAGAAGCGTAGCGCCGGCGATGAGCGTCAGCGAAGAGCAGTGTCCGTAGAGTTGACGTATGTCCGCAGTGCCCGCCCCCGACACCGGGCCCGACGCCGGCGCGGTCTGGCATCACGGCGATCCGCTGGGAGAACAGCGAGCAGCAGCCGATGGGGCCGTCCTGGTGGACCGTTCCCACCGCGCGGTGATCGCCCTGACCGGTGGCGACCGCAGGAGCTGGCTGCACAGCATCTCCACCCAGCATGTCAGCGCGCTACCGGATGGCACCGTGACCGAGAATCTCAGCCTCGACGGTCAGGGTCGTGTCGAAGATCACTGGGTCCAGACGGAGCTGGGCGACATCACGTATCTCGACACGGAGCCGTCGCGCGGCGCACCGCTACTGGCCTATCTGCGCAAGATGGTGTTCTGGGCCGACGTGGTCGTCGAACCGGCCGAGCTGGCGGTCGTGTCGCTGCTCGGCCCGCGCCTGGTCGACGCGCCTGTGCTCGAGGCGCTGGGCGTGGCTTCGCTACCGGCTGAAATGACGGCGGTCGCGCTTCCCGATGGCGGTTTCCTGCGCAGGATGACCGGTCCCGACGTGGAACTCGACCTCGTGGTCCCCCGTTATCAGGTCCCGTCCTGGCGCGATCGCCTGGTGGCGGCGGGGGTGCGCCCGGCCGGCGTCTGGGCCTACGAGGCGCGCAGGGTCACCTCACTGCGCCCGAGGCTCGGGGTCGACACCGATGAGCGCACGATTCCCCATGAGGTCGGCTGGATCGGCTCCGCGGTCCACTTGGACAAGGGCTGCTATCGCGGACAGGAGACCGTCGCGCGCGTCCATAACCTGGGCAAACCACCGCGGATGCTGGTGCTCTTGCATCTCGACGGCTCCGGGGACAGGCCTGCGACGGGTGACCCTGTGCTCGCCGGCGGACGCGCCGTCGGCCGTCTCGGTACCGTCATCGACCATGTCGACGAGGGCCCGATCGCCCTCGCGCTGCTCAAGCGTGGCCTGCCCGTAGACACCGAACTGACCACCGGAGGGGAGTCGGCGGTGGCCGCGGTCATCGACGCCGACTCGATGCCGCCACCCGATGCCACCGGCGCCGGACGCCTGGCGGTGGATCGGCTGCGGGGCGGCTCCCGCTAGGGATCGAAAAAGTGCCTACCCGCACGCTGCTGCCGCTCCGGACGGGCCTGCCAGCGCACGGCACCGAGGCACGGTAAAGTGTTGGCAGGACGATAATTGACACTCAGATCGGAGCCGCCTGAAATTTGGGCCGCTCCGTTATTGCGCGAGGGGGTACCCCCAATGGGCCGCGGCCGGGCAAAGGCAAAGCAGACGAAGGTTGCTCGTGAGCTCAAGTACAGCTCACCGCAGACCGATTTTGAGCGGCTTCAGCGCGAACTGGCGGGCGCTGATGATCTCAACGGCACTGACAGGCTGGCCGACGATGACATGGCCGACGATGACGACTGGCGTCGCTGAGTCCTAGAAGCGCGGGTGCTGGCCCACGAGCTTGGCGCGTGGGCTGTCCTTACCGCCCTTGGTGACGGTACCCAGGGTCCAGCAGGCGAGGTGGCGAGCCGTCAGGACAGCCAAGGCGCGATCGGTGTCCTCGGGTGCGACGACCGCGACCATGCCGACACCCAGGTTGAAGGTCTTTTCCATCTCGACACGCTCGACACGACCGCGCTGCGCGATCATCGCGAACACCGGCGCGGGGGTCCATGTACCCCGGTCGATCTCGGCCGTGAGGCCGGGCGGGACGACCCGTTCGAGATTGCCGGCCAATCCGCCGCCCGTGACGTGGCAGAAGGTGCGGACCTGGGTTTCGGCGATCAGCGCGAGGCAGTCCTTGGCGTAGATGCGAGTCGGCTCCAGCAGTTCCTCGCCCAGCGTGCGGCCGAACTCCTCGACGTGTCCGGCCAGGTTCATCCGGTCGATCTCCAGCAGCACCTTGCGGGCCAGGGA
>CAZOIX010000307.1:0-5555 GCA_964579685.1 uncultured Mycobacterium sp. | reverse complement strand
CATGTACTGCGTGAGCGGGTAGTTCAGCACCGTGGAGTTGAGGATCTCGTCGACCGCGATCGCCTTGCGGCGGAAGGCGTTCGGGTTGAGCGCGCCGTTGCGGAAGTTCTTGTTGGCCACCCGCGCGAGCGTCTCCTGCGAGATGCCGTGCTTGTGGAGGTAGTGGTTGGCCTTCATCCCGAAGAACTTGGTGGTGACGAACTGGCCGTTCTCGGCGTACCACTGAGGCAGCGCGAGCTTCGCGGGATCGTCGGTGAACGCGCCGCGCGGATGCTTGTCGAGGCCCACCGCGACGCCGATGTCGTACTTACCGAGGCGGATGGTGTCGGCGGTCTGCTGGATGGCGCTGGCCGAGGTGGCGCACGCGTTGAACACGTTCGTGAACGTGATACCCGTCAGGCCCACCAGTCGGGTCACCGAGTCGGGGTTGGACACCTCATAGCTGCCCCCGAAGCCGAACTGGATGTCCTTCCAGTCCACACCTGCGTCGGCCAGTGCCAGCCGGATGGCCTCGGCGCCCATCTGCACCGCCGGCTTGTCGAACCGGCCGAACGGGTGTAGTCCGACTCCGATGATGGCAACGTCATTCGTCATCGCATTGGCTCCTTAGACCGGCTGGAACGCGAAGGTGACCACCTCGTTGCCCTCGGCATCGGTGGTGAACGGGATCATGGTGAGCTCGACCTCCTGGCCGAACTGCAGTTTGGCGGGATCGTTCTCGGTCAGCCGACCCTCGACGCGGATGACGTCGCCGAGTTGGACCAGGCCCACGCCGAACGGGACGAAGTCCTTGCCGGTCGGGCCGGCATAGGGCGCGCCAGGCGGGAAGCCCTGCGTCGTCCAGGCCACGATGGTGCCGCGCCGGGGCAGCAGGACTTCGGACATCTCTGCGCCGCTGCATTTGGGGCAGTGGTCCTGCACGGGGAACACGGTGGCTCCGCACGCACCGCAGGTGCTCCCGATCAGCTGCGGTTTCTCATCGGGCCAGGTGGAGATCTCGGGTGCGAGCGCTTTCTGTGGGGACACGGGGTGACCATAATCGGGAATGACGTTCTCGTCTAGAGAGAACACGGTCCGCACCGGATACCGCGGAGCGGCAGCGAGGCGATGTCACGGCCGCCCACCGGGCGTACCCTGCCCGATGTGGACTCCGACAAAGAGCAGATCGCAGACGTTCTGATCCGCTACGCCACCGGGATCGATTGCAAAGACTGGGCGCTGTTGCGCACCTGCTGGACCGAGGACGTCGACTGTCATTACGGCGAGGTCGGCCGGTACGTGGGCGTCGATGCCCTCACCGATCTGATCGAGCAACTGCACAGTTCGATGGGGCCCACGTATCACCGGCTGACGAATCTCGCCATCACCGTCGACGGGGATCGGGCGACGGCGCGGTCATATGTGCACGCCTTGCTGCAGGCGACCCCCGACGACGCCGGCAGTTGGATTGAGGCGCTGGGGCATTACGACGATGAGCTGGTCCGCACCTCGCAGGGCTGGCGCATCGCGCGACGGACCACGAACATCGCCCGGGTGCAGGCCGGCGCTGCATCGGTTGCTCTGTCGTGAGCATCCTGCCGGGGCCGATTCGTCAGATCGGCTACATCGTCGAGGATCTCGACGCCGCACTGGATCCCTGGATCGCCCTCGGTGTCGGTCCATGGTTCGTCATGCGCGGGATCGCAATTCGTGCGTCCTACCGCGGCCAGCCGTGTGAGGTCACGATCTCGATGGCGCTCGCCAACAGCGGGCAGATGCAGCTCGAATTGATTCAGCAAGAGGGTGATACCCCGAGCATCTATACCGAATTCCTGCGCGCCGACGGGCCTGGATACCACCAACTGGCGTATTGGACCGACGATTTCGAGGCCACCATGGCAGCAGTGCGCGACGCCGGCTGGCCGGTGGTATGGCTCGGCGACGAGGACGTGGGAACGCGGTTCGCCTACGTCGAGCCGCCCGGGAGCCCGGCAACGGTCATCGAGATCATGGAGGACAACGAAATCACCTCGGGCATGGGCAAATTCGTCCGGGACGCGGCCGTCGACTGGGATGGCAGCGACCCGATCCGCGTGCTGGGCGGCTAGTTCAATTTCGCGGAGAGGTTTACTTGTCGCGCTTCATGACCCTGTCGGCGGCGGCCCAGTGTTCGTCCGACACCCACAGCCGTGCGAAGGCCGCGACGGCCCCGGTCGTCGTCGTCCCCTTCATGACACGCTTGATCTCTCCCGCCGGACGGCTGGCCAGCGCGCGGGCCAGGTCACGCCAGCCGTCGTCGAACGACGCTCGCGGGATGACCCGGTCGACCAGTCCGATGCGTTCGGCTTCCGCGGCACCGATGATGGTTCCGGTGCCTGCCAGCAGCAGAGCTTTGCTGTAACCGACCAGCGCAACCAACCTTTCGGCCCCGCCCCAGGCCGGCATGATCTCCAGCGCCACCTGATTGAATCCGATCTTGATGTCGTCGGCGGCCACCCGGATGTCGGTCGACACCGCGAACTCGGCGCCCCCACCCAGCGCGTGCCCGTTGAGCGCGGCGATCGTGGGCCCGCCAAAGCCGGCGATGCGATCGCAGATGGTGCGCATCCGGAACGCCATCGCCGACGCGTCGAGTTCGGTGCGCAGCGCGCTGAGTTCCTTGAGATCGCCCCCGGAGACGAACGCGCGGTCACCGGCGCCCGTGATCACCAGTGCGCGTGCGCCGTCCGCACCGTCGAGCGCCTTCTCCAGTTGGTCCATCGTCTCCAGCGAGATGGCATTGCGTGCATGTGGTCGGTCGATGGTGACGACCGCCAACTCGTCGTCCATTTCGAGGTCGACCATCGCGCGTTCTCCATCTCCGGTATTGGCATTCTCCCTAGCGGAGAATAGCATCGGGGCGCGACGCGGAGGTGCAGCCGAATACATGCGAGACATCCCTGAGGACCTGACCAAACGCTATATAGCCGAAGGGTGGTGGACGCAGGAGACACTCGGGGATCTGGTGGCCGACGGATTGGCGGCCAACCCCGCGGCAGCCTTCCACGTGCATTCGGCGGTGCGGCCGTTCTCCGGTTCCTTCGCCGATGTCGAGCTCGCGGCCCGCAGGCTGGCCGCAGGGCTGCACTCGCGTGGGGTCGGTGCGGGTGACGTGGTGGCCATCCAGCTGCCTAACTGGATGGAGGCCGCGGCGGCGTTCTGGGCCTCGACCTTCCTGGGCGCGGTGGTCGTACCGATCGTGCACTTCTACGGCCGCAAGGAAATCGGCCACATCATGTCGACCGCCCGGCCCAAGGTGTTCATCACCACCGCCGAATTCGGCCGGATGACATTCCACGCCGATCTCTGCGCCGACGTGCCGATCGTCGGCCTGGTGGGCGGCACGTTCGATGACCTCCTGGCCGACGAACCGATGCCGGGGACCATCGCCGCCGACCCCGCCAGGCCCGCGCTGATCGCGTTCACCTCAGGTACGACGAGCAACCCCAAGGGTGTCATCCACAGCCACCAGACCCTCGGCTTCGAGACGCGTCAGCTCCTCGAGAACTACCCTCCCGACCGCGGTAGGCAGCTGACCGCCACTCCGGTGGGCCACTTCATCGGAATGCTCGGCGCCTTCCTCATCCCCGTGCTCGAAGGTGCGCCCATCGACCTGTGCGACGTGTGGGACCCGGGTCGGGTGCTCGAGCTGATCGAGAGCGACGGGTTGTCGATCGGAGGCGGGCCTCCGTACTTTGTGACCAGCGTGCTCGACCATCCGAACTGCACACCGGATCACGTTCGTCACTTCACCACGGTCGGTTTGGGTGGTTCGACGGTCCCGGCCGCGGTGACGCGCCGGCTGGCCGATCTCGGAATGTTCGTGTTCCGCTCATACGGGAGCACCGAGCATCCGTCGATCACGGGGTCGCGCCGCAGCGCCCCCGAGGACAAGCGGCTCTACACCGACGGCGACGTCCGGCCCGGAGTGGAGGTCCGACTGGGGCCCGACGGTGAGATCTTCAGCCGCGGGCCCGATCTGTGCCTCGGCTACACCGACGATGCGCTGACCGAGCGTGCGTTCGACGCGGACGGCTGGTATCGCACGGGTGACATCGGCGTCCTCGATCAGGACGGCTATCTCACCATCACCGACCGCAAGGCCGACGTGATCATCCGCGGCGGCGAGAACATCAGCGCGCTCGAGGTCGAGGAGGTACTGCTGGCCATGCCCGCCATCATCGAGGCCGTGGTGGTGGCGGCACCCGATGACCGGCTCGGGGAGCGAGCCGCGGCGGTGGTGCGGGTGCGCGAGGGGCACGACATGCCGACGCTCGATGAGGTGCGCGAACACTTCAAGGCCGCAGGCATGGCGGTGCAGAAGTGGCCCGAGGAGCTGCACCGGGTCGACGATT
Organism: uncultured Mycobacterium sp.; assembly: GCA_964579685.1. Lineage (GTDB taxonomy): Bacteria > Actinomycetota > Actinomycetes > Mycobacteriales > Mycobacteriaceae > Mycobacterium. Next base: position 1,182 of record CAZOIX010000307.1, on the reverse strand, counting down.
ACCCCCGGACCGCGAGCGGCAAGGTGCAGAAGTTTCGCGTCAGGCAGTCACTGCAGGCGTGAGCGGCCGGTAGCCTGGCGGTAACGCCATTACCGCTACCGCCAAAAGCTTGTTACGATGCCGCTAGGAGAATAGGATTCTCGTAAGAGGATAAGGAGTCTTTCATGGGCCAGCTGTCGCACCGCGTCGACATTCCGTTTCCGCTGTTCGATGCGGACAACCATCTCTACGAGCCGCCGGAGGCGATGACCAAGTACCTCCCCAAGGAGTACAAGGACATCGTCCAGTACATCGAGATCAACGGCCGCACCAAGATCGCGCTGAAGGGCGTGATCAGCAACTACATCCCGAACCCCACCTTCTCGGTGGTCGCCAAGCCGGGCGCGTGGGAGGAGTACTTCAAGTTCGGTAACCCCGACGGTAAGAGCAAGCGCGAGCTCTTCGGTGAGCCGATGCGCGCGATCCCGGCGTTCTTCGAGCCGGCTCCGCGCCTCGAGAAGATGAACGAGCTCGGTATCGAGCGCTCACTGATGTTCCCGACCCTGGCCAGCCTGATCGAGGAGCGCCTGTCCGACGACCCGGTGGCCATCCACGTGATCATCCACGCACTGAACGAGTGGCTGCACGAGGTGTGGGGTTTCAACTACCAGAACCGCATCTTCACCACGCCGGTGATCACCCTGCCCATCGTCGAGAAGGCCATCGAAGAGCTGGAGTGGTGCGTCACGCGCGGTGCCCGCGCGATCCTCATCCGGCCGGCACCGGTGCCGGGCTTCCGCGGCCCGCGCTCGTTCGCGCTGCCCGAGTTCGATCCGTTCTGGGAGCGCGTCGTCGAATACGACATCTTCGTCGGTATGCACTCGTCCGACAGCGGCTACTCCCGCTACACCTCCGAATGGGACGGCGCCGCCCAGGAGATGCTGCCGTTCCAGACCAACGCCATGTCCATCCTCAACGAGTGGCGCCCGATCCAGGACGCGGTGGCTTCCTGGGTGATCCACGGTGCGCTGTTCCGGTTCCCGAAACTGAAGGTGGGCATCGTCGAGGCCGGGTCGAAATGGATGTTCCCGCTGCTGGATTCGATGGCCGAGGTGTGGAAGAAGGCCCCGGAGGCCTTCCTCGGCAATCCGATCGAGGAGATCAAGAACCGCATCTACGTCAGCCCCTTCTACGAGGAGGGCA
>CAZOIX010000306.1:0-5558 GCA_964579685.1 uncultured Mycobacterium sp. | reverse complement strand
GTGTAGCGCGCTGATGATGCCCGCGGTGACGGTGCTGCGCAGGCCGAGCGGGGCGCCTGCCGCGATCACCTCTTCGCCGACGTAGAGCTTGTCGGAGTCGCCCAACTGGGCGACCGTCAGATTGTCGACGTTGTCGACCTTCAGCACGGCCAGTTCGGTCTTGGGGTCGCGGCCCACCAGGTTGGCGGGCACCTCCTTGCCGTCGTTGAAGACCACGGTCGTCTTGTACTTGCTCGCATTCACCGCAGCCTCGGAGATCACGTGGTTGTTGGTGACGATGTAGCCGCGGCCGTCCACGACGACGCCGGAGCCCTGCGAACCGTCTTCGTCGCTCTTGGTCTCGATGGTGACCACCGAATCAGCCACCGCTGCGGCGACTTTGGCGAAACGCCCCTCGGGCGCCTCGGCGGCGTCGCTGGTTTCCAGGGTGACCTTGGAGGTGGTGAAGGCCTCGACCACCTCGGCGGTCGTGCGGCCCACCCAGCCGCCGGCGAAACCGATGACGAGCGCCGCGATGGCCAGCACACCAAGCGCGACGTAGGAAACCCTGCCGCCGAAGAGCACATCCCGCACTCCGAGCTTGCCCATGTCGACGTTGGATGCCGTGCGTGGAGCCTCGGCCATCGCGGGGGAACCCAAAGCCGCCGCGGCGCTTGGATCGCGCCACGGATCGGCAGGCTCATCGACATCCAGCCCGGCGCGTTCGGCCTCCAGTGCGCCCGCGTCAGCCGGGTGCCGTTGCAGGGATTCACCGCCCAGGTAGGGCCGGCCGAAGGCCTCGGCCAGCACCGGGTCCGGGGGCGCATCCTTCGGAGTGAACGCACCTTGATCGCGGTGTTTGTCCAGGCCGACGAAGGATCCCTGAACACCGTCCGGCCTGCCGAACGCGCGCTGTGATGCCGGGTCGACGGGCGGCCGCGACACCGGCCTGGGCTCAAGACGTTCGCGACCGGTCTCGTCCAGATTGCTCACCCGTTCATCACCCTCTATCCGAGCACCAGCAATGGCCGGCGCACGCCGTCATTCGGCTTTGCATCAACCCTACCGGCGTTTACGGCGGGCGTTCCCCGCGCCGTCAGCTAACTGCGAGTCCGGCATCGACGCCGATTGGTCGGCAACAGCTTCGGCGCTGTACAGCGGAATCTGCGACAACTGGCCCAGTAGCGAGCTCGGTACGGCTATCGGAAGCGAATCGCGCAGCGCACTACGTGCCTGACGCTGGGCATCGACCTCCGCCGCGCACTGCGGACACAACGACAGGTGGCTGGCCGCACGCAGATGCGGGGTCAGGCGCAATTCGTTGTCGACGAACGCCGCGATGGCCTCGGTCGACAGGTGTTCGGTGGAGCCGAACTGCCGCGGTCCCACCGGCGCGTCGCTCTGGGAAGCCAGCTGAGAAGGCAGCCAGGAGAACGCGCGGCGGAACACATGCCCGGGGTCGACCATCGCCCAGCTCCTCTCGGCGTACTCGCGTCGCGTAAACGTTACGTTCTCGAATGTAGCGCGGCGCGCTGTGCCAAACACCTGGCAACACTCAGGCCGACTTGGCGGTGTCCCGGTAGTGCGCGGTTTCGCCGGCCGAATCACTGTCGCCGTGCCGAGCCAGGTAGTCGCGCAGCGCCTGCCTGCCGCGGTGGATGCGGCTGCGCACGGTGCCGAGCTTGACCCCCAAGGTGGCGCCGATCTCCTCGTAGGACAGGCCCTCGACGTCGCACAGGACGACCGCGGCGCGGAACTCAGGCGGCAGCGAATCGAGTGCAGCCTGCAGGTCAGGCCCCAATCGCGAATCGTGATAGATCTGCTCGGGGTTCGGGTCGTCGGCAGGCACCCGGTCGTAGTCCTCGGGCAGCGCCTCCATCCGGATGCGGCCACGTCTGCGGACCATGTCGAGGAACAGATTCGTGGTGATGCGGTGCAGCCAACCCTCGAAGGTGCCTGGCTGATAGTTCTGCACGGACCGAAAGACCCGAATGAAGGTCTCCTGCGTGAGGTCCTCGGCGTCGTGCTGATTGCCGGACAGGCGGTAGGCCAGTCGGTAGACACGGTCCGCATGCTGGCGCACCAGCTCGTCCCAGGACGGCATCGTGGTGTGATCACCCGTCGCGTCGAAGACGGCGGTCCCGGTCAGTTCATCGGAAGGCTCGACCCAGTCCCCGTCGGTGTGCTGCTCGAGATGGGCCATCGACAACGGCGCAGTAGCAGTAGGGGCGGTCTTGATGGTGGTCGTCAGATCCTCCTGGTCACAGCCGTCTTCTTGTGCCGACGGCCCGTTCTTGGCGGAAACATGAAACTCCGTGCGGTTATTCCCCGAGTGCCAGCGTCCGCCATCGTCCATGCGACATACCGTCTCCGACCCTCGTGTGCTTGGCATATGAGCACACTGAACATTTCCTGAGAAAGAATCTCTACCCATTTTTCACCTGCGGAAATCGTGCGATTTCGGCTGAAATCCGCAGTTCGGGGACGGGCGTGTCGCAGGCTCGGCCTCGGGGGTTGGTTCTACGCTGCGGGCATGGCAGGCATCGACGACGTCATCGGAGGCGGACCGCAGAGCCGCGCCGAGTCGATCGTCAACCACGCGGAGCACTCGATCTCCGAGGACGCGATCGTCGCAGCGGCCCGCGAACGCGCCGTCGACATCGGCGCGGGTGCGGTGACGCCGGCCGTCGGTGCGCTGTTGTGCGTCCTGGCCAAGGTGACCGGGGCCAAGGCTGTCGTCGAAGTGGGCACCGGCGCCGGGGTCAGTGGACTATGGCTGCTGTCGGGCATGCGCGACGACGGCGTGCTCACCACGATCGACGTCGAGCCCGAGCACCAGCGCATCGCCAAGCAGGCGTTCTCCGAAGCGGGTGTCGGGCCGGGCCGGAGCAGGTTGATCAGCGGCAGGGCTCAGGAAGTGCTCACCCGTCTCGCCGACGAGTCCTACGACCTCGTGTTCATCGACGCCGATCCGGTGGATCAGCCGCAGTTCGTCATCGAGGGCGTACGGCTGCTGCGCTCCGGCGGAGCGATCGTGGTGCACCGCGCCGCGCTTGGCGGCCGTGCGGGCGATGCCAGCGCGAAAGACGCCGAGGTCACCGCGGTCCGCGAAGCCGCGCGACTCATCGCCGAGGACGAGCGGCTCACTCCGGTGCTGATTCCCCTCGGGGACGGCCTGCTCGCCGCCGCCCGCGACTGATCTCCACGACCGTTTCGGCGTGCTGGGTCGCGCCCACCGTTGACTCGACACGCCGAAATCACCATTGACCGCCGACTGAACGCGCGTTTAGCATACTAAACATGCGTTCAGCGGCGGGTGATCGAACGGCCATCGCGAGGATCCGCGATGCCGCGATCGAGCAGTGGGGCCAGCACGGATTCAACGTCGGGCTTCGCAGCATCGCGGAGGCCGCAGGCGTATCCGCCGCACTGGTGATCCACCACTTCGGGTCAAAAGACGGCCTTCGCAAGGCGTGCGATGACTACATCGCCGAAGAGGTCCGCGACCTCAAATCGGAGTCGATGCAGACCAACGACCCGACCACTTGGTTCGCTCAGCTCGCCGAAATCGAGTCGTATGCGCCGATGATGGCTTATCTGGTGCGCAGTATGCAGTCCGGCAGCGATCTGGCGACGACGTTGTGGCGCAAGATGATTGCCGATGCAGAGCAGTACCTGGAAGAGGGCGTCCGCAACGGCCTCCTGAAACCGAGCCGCGACCCGTCGGCCAGGGCGAAGTTCATCGCCATCAACAACAGCGGGGGCTTCCTGATGTTTCTGCAACTGCACGAGACCCCTACCGATCTTCGTGCCGTCCTTCGCGATTACAGCGAGCAGATGATGCTGCCGGCGCTTGAGCTGTACACCAACGGCCTGATGGCCGACTCGACGATGTACGACGCATTCCTGGCCGCACACGAACAAGGCATTTCGTTCAGTAACCCCGATGAAGGAGACGAACATGGCGGCACGAACAGCACCGTCCCTGCAGTGGGCTGACTCCGGCGACCGACCGTACCTGGCGGTCGAAATACATGGACTGTCGAAATCATTCGGCCGCACCAAGGCCCTCGACGGACTCGACCTGACCGTCGCGCCGGGTGACATCACCGGCTTCCTCGGTCCGAACGGAGCGGGTAAGTCCACCGCGATCCGCGTGTTGCTCGGCCTGTTGCGGGCCGACGGGGGAAGTGTGCGGCTCCTCGGTGGCGACCCGTGGCATGACGCCGTCGATCTGCATCGCCGAATCGCCTATGTCCCTGGAGATGTGACGCTGTGGCCGAACCTGACCGGCCTGCAGGCCATCGACTTCCTGGCCCGGCTGCGCGGCAACGACGTCGATGCCCGACGTCGCGATCAGCTGATCGAGCGCTTCGAACTGGACCCACACAAGAAGGCACGCACCTACTCCAAGGGCAATCGGCAGAAGGTGGCCATCGTCGCCGCGTTTTCCACCGATGCCGAGCTCTACATACTCGACGAGCCGACCTCGGGGCTGGACCCGTTGATGGAGAAGGCATTTCAGCAATGCGTCAAGGAAGTGGCCGGACGGGGTGCCGCGGTGCTGTTGTCCAGTCACATCCTGGCCGAAGTCGAGAAGCTTTGCGACAACGTCACCATCATCCGTGCCGGCAAGGCCGTGCGTTCCGGCTCGCTCGAGGAGCTGCGGCACCTGATGCGTACCACGGTGACGGTGCGTACCCGGACCGACGGCGCTGCGCTGCAGCGCAGTCCCTTCGTGCACGATTTCGCGATCGCCGATGGTCACTACACCTTCTCGGTCGACCGCACCGAACTCGACCGCGCCGCAGCCCAGCTCACCGATCTCGGCATTCTCGACCTCACGGTGACGCCGGCATCGCTCGAGGACATGTTTCTACGCGAGTACCAAGGCGCGACGCGATGAGTGCCACCGCCGTCGCACCACGGACCGAACAGCGCCACGCCGCAACGGCCGCATGGTCAGGAACGACAAGCCTGCTGAGGCTCGCGCTTCGCCGTGACCGTATCCGGTTGTCGATATGGATTGCCGCGCTCACGCTGATGATGCTGTACGCGCCGAACGCGATCCGGCTGGCCTACCCCGACGAGGCGCAGCGTCAAGCCCGGGTGAACCTGATGAAGACGCCGGCGGCGATCATCATGGGCGGGCCCATGTTCGGCGGCAACGAAACCGATCTCGGCGTGATGATGGCCAACGAACTGATGCTGACGATGATCGTTGCGACATCGATCCTGTCCATTCTCACCGTCATCCGGCACACACGTGCCGAGGAGGAAAGCGGCGCGGCCGAATTGGTGCTGTCCTCGGTTGTCGGCCGCTATGCACGGACGAATGCCGCCCTGATCCTGACCGGCGGAGTGAACGCGGCACTAGCGGTGACGATGACGCTGGCGATGGCCTCCACCGGCTTCGGAATCGTCGACACGGCGGCGATGTGTCTCGGTATCACAGGGGTGGCGATGGTATTCGGCGCGGTGGCCGCCGTGACGGCGCAACTATGGCGTCAGTCGCGCACCGCAACCGGTGCCGCGATGGCCGTGCTGCTACGGCACGCGGCGGCGATCTTGAGGTAAGG
>CAZOIX010000305.1:0-5586 GCA_964579685.1 uncultured Mycobacterium sp. | reverse complement strand
TGTCCGCGTCGACGGTGATGTAGGGCAGGTTGATCGACGTGCTCTGCGAACTCGAGAGCTCGATCTTGGCCTTCTCGGCGGCTTCGCGCAGGCGCTGCATGGCCATCTTGTCCTTGGTCAGGTCGATACCCGACGTGCCCTTGAACTTTTCGACCAGCCAGTCGACGATCCGGTCGTCCCAGTCGTCGCCGCCGAGGTGGTTGTCACCCGAGGTGGCGCGGACCTCGACCACACCCTCACCGATCTCCAGCAGCGACACGTCGAACGTGCCACCGCCGAGGTCGAAGACCAGGATGGTCTGTTCCTTCTCGCCCTTGTCCAGCCCGTAGGCCAGCGCAGCGGCGGTCGGTTCGTTGACGATGCGCAGCACGTTGAGGCCCGCGATCTGGCCGGACTCCTTGGTGGCCTGGCGCTGGGCGTCGTTGAAGTACGCGGGCACCGTGATGACCGCGTCGGTGATGTCCTCGCCCAGATAGCTCTCGGCGTCGCGCTTGAGCTTCATCAGCACGCGAGCACTGATCTCTTGGGGGGTGTACTTCTTACCGTCGATCTCGACGGACCAATCGGTGCCCATTTCACGCTTGACCGAACGGATGGTCCGGTCGACGTTGGTCACCGCTTGGTTCTTGGCGGGCTGACCGACCAACACCTCTCCGTTGCGCGCGAACGCGACGACAGACGGCGTGGTGCGGGAGCCTTCGGAATTGGCTACGACGACGGGGTCGCCGCCCTCCAGTACTGCGACGACGGAGTTGGTGGTCCCGAGGTCGATTCCGACCGCACGAGCCATGGTTGTTCCTCCTGAAATAGTCCTTCTATGGTGTGAGTGCACCGCACTCAAGACTGCTCCGGCCAACCTTAACCTGTCAACCCGGCCTTGAGTCCAATACGCTCAACTTTCAGTGAATCTAACGGCGGATCTCCCGGGTTTGTTCCCGGGGTGGGCCATGCGATGCACGACTGAACCGTGCAGCGCGGCCATAGAGCCCTTTGACCTGGATGTACGAGGGCTTTGGACCGTCGGCCAGGTGGCCGAATCCGCTATGCCGTGACAGCCGGAACGCGCAGCGTAGACGGGGTGAAGCCAATGCTCGCGAATGCCTGGTGGCGGTCGCTGCGCGAGTGGGCCCTGCTGCTGATCACCGTCGGTGCGCTGGCGGTCGGCGGCCTTCTGTGGTGGGCCGGAAGCCACCGGAGTGCCGACATCTGCTGGATCGTCGGCACGGCGGTTGCACTGGGGCCTGCCGTGTTTTGGGTCGCCGCCGCGTTGCGACGCGGGCGGTTGGGTGTCGATGTGATCGCGGTGTTGTCGCTACTCGGGACGGTCCTGGTCGGCGAATATCTGGCGGGAGCACTCATCGCGGTGATGCTGGCGGGCGGGCGCGCCCTCGAAGCCGCCGCGGAGCGTCGGGCCTCACATGATCTGCGATCACTGCTCGAGCGCGCTCCTCGATTCGCTCGACGACGGGTCGGCGCCGAGGTGACCGTCATACCGATCGCGGACGTGGCCGTCGGTGACGTGCTGGTGGTCGGACCGGGTGAGATCGTGCCGGTCGACGGACGCATCGTCGGTGCAGGAGCCGCGTTGGACGAGTCTGTACTCACCGGCGAACCGCTACAGGTGGAACGCGGCGCTGGCGAGCCGGTTCGCAGCGGTGTGGTGAACGCGGGCGGTGCCTTCGAGTTGCGGGCCACGGCGACCGCGCGCGACAGTACGTACGCAGGCGTCGTGCGACTGGCCGAGGAGGCAGGTGCCGAAAGCGCGCCGGTCGTCAGACTGGCCGACCGCTATGCAGCCTGGTTCTTGCCGCTCACGCTTCTTGTCGCCGGTGCGGCCTGGCTGGCCACCGGGTCGGCGGTACGCGCAGTCGCCGTCTTGGTGGTGGCAACACCGTGTCCATTGTTACTCGCGGCACCGGTCGCGATCGTATCGGGATTGTCACGCGCGTCCCGCCACGGTGTGGTCATACGAAGTGGCGGCGATCTGGAAAACCTCGGAAGCGCAACCACTTTGGTGATGGACAAGACGGGGACCCTCACCGTGGGGCGCCCCGCCGTGCTGGACGTGTTGGCTGCACCGGGCAACGACGCCGCCGAGGTTCTTCGCTTGGCGGCATCTGTGGACCAGTTGTCGCCACACGTACTGGCCGAGGCGATCGTGACCGAGGCCGCCACGCGCGGTTACCAGCTGTCGCTTCCCGACGCCGTCGTCGAGGAGGCCGGGCGCGGTGTGGTGGGTACGGTCGACAGTCACCGCGTCCGCGTAGGAAAGTCCACAAGCGAAAGCGCGGAGGCAAACTGGGCACGCACCGCGCTCAACCGCGCGCGTCTGGATTCCGCCGCGATCGCTTGGGTTTGTGTGGACGAGAAACTCGCCGGCGCAGTGCTGTTGCAGGATCCGTTGCGTCGAGATGCCCCGCGTACCGTGCGGCGCTTGCGTTCGGCCGGCCTCAACCGGCTGGTCATGTTGACCGGCGATCGTGCCGAACCCGCCCGCGAAGTCGCCACGATCCTCGGATTGGACGACGTGTACGCCCAGCAAAGTCCGGCGGACAAAGTGGCCGCGGTTCGCGCCGAGAGGGAACGCGCGGTGACCGTGATGGTCGGTGACGGCGTCAACGACGCGCCGGCGCTGGCCGCGGCCACCGTGGGCGTCGCGATGGGCGCACGCGGTGCAACGGCGTCGTCGGAAGCGGCCGACATCGTGTTGACGACCGATCGCCTCGACCGCCTCGCCGATGCGATGGATACCGCCAGGTGGTCACGCCGGATCGCCATCCAAAGCGCCGTTGTCGGCATGACACTGTCCTTGGCGGCGATGGTGGTCGCTGCACTCGGCTGGCTGCCTCCCGCGGCGGGCGCCCTCCTTCAGGAGGGCATCGATATCGCCGTCATCCTCAACGCACTTCGCGCGCTGGGCGGGAACCCGGCTGTCGAGGTCGACCTATCCGCCGATACAGAAAACATGTTGCGGCGCTTCGCATCCGAACACGATGAGCTACGCGACACCGTCGATGTGCTGCGTTCTGCCGCCGACCGCCTGGTCGCCGGTGCGGATCAAGCCGCCCTGGATTCGCTCGTCCGTGCACACGCCTTCCTCACCGAGCGCATCCTGCCGCATGAGCAGGCCGAGGAGAGCCGCCTCTATCCCGCTCTGGCGCGCCCTCTGGGCGGCGGTGAAGCTACCGCAACGATGAGTCGTACGCACGCAGAGATCCGCCGATTGTCCGACCGGATCGGAACACACCTCGCGGTCGCACAGGCCAGCGGCGGCATTCAACCGGACCAGGTCGATGATTTGCTCGCGTGCCTGTACGGACTGCACGCGGTGTTGCGCCTGCACTTCCTACAAGAGGAAGAGAATTACTTCACCCTCGCCGAGGGTGATTCGGAACAGGCCGTTGGCTAGCCACCAAATGAGGCCATTTCATATGGTCAACCACCCTTGATCGCTCAGGATGAGGCCCATGGAACCCATTCGCAAAGCCGTCATACCGGCTGCAGGTATCGGTTCACGTCTGCTGCCGCTGACCAAGGCGATCCCGAAGGAGATGCTGCCGGTCGGCGACCGGCCCGTCATCGAACACACCGTTCGCGACCTGATCAGCTCGGGGATCACCGAAATCACGATCGTCGTCTCGGCAGGAAAATCGTCGATTCAAGAGCACTTTCGCCCGAATCCCGCGCTGGTCGGCCAGCTCCGCACAGCCGGGAAGGACGCCTACGCTGACGCGGTTGAGGAAATCGGCGAACTGTCTCAGCGCGCATCACCTACCTCGATCAGTACGGTCCCTATGGCAACGGCACCCCTGTGCTCAACGCCTCCTTCTCGTTCGGCGACGAGCCGTTCGTGGTGCTCTGGCCGGACGACGTATTCGTCAGCGAAGTACCTCGTGCCCGGCAGCTGATCCGCGCCTACGAGCAGACGTCGTGCCCCGTGCTCGCGTTGATCCCGATGGCTCCCGAGTACTCACACCGGTACGGCGTTCCGGTGGTCGAGGCGGACATGGGTGACGGACTGCTCAAGATCGCGGGGATCGTCGAGAAACCCCAACCGCAGGAGGCACCGTCCCCGTTTGCGGCCATCGGTGGTTATGTGGTCACCCGCGAGGTGGTGGACGAGCTGCGCCAACAAACCCAACCGTGGCATGACCGACAGCGCACGGGCGAGATCTATTTGACCGATGCCATCAACGCCTACGCCAACGATCATGCCGTGTTCGGCCAGGTCATCGAGGGTCACTGGTGTGACACCGGAAATCCGGCCGACTATCTGGTCGCCCAGTTTGCGTTTGCCCTCGCCCACCCCGACTACGGACCGGTATTGCGGAAACTCGCCAGTCGGCTCAAGGGCCCCCTGCTGCAAAAGCTTTCGTGTGAAATCAACGCAGCGCAGTCCGATCTGCCCGGCTGAGGGGACCGAAGTCCGCCGATCTAGGGTTGGGCATGACCGCAGCCCAACGTGAACGCGCAGCCCTGGTGGCGACCATGAGCGAGGTCGGCCCCGACTCCCCGACCTTGTGTGAGGGCTGGACCACCCGCGACCTCGCGGCCCACCTCGTGGTCCGGGAGCGCAGACTCGACGCCGCACCCGGCATCGCGATCCCGTTTCTCGCCGGCTACACCGACCGGGTGCAGCGCCAGACCGCCTCCTCCACCGGCTGGGATGAGCTGGTGGACAAGATCTCGTCCGGGCCACCGCTGCTGTCGCCGTTCAAGCTGTTCGACGCCGTCGCCAACATGGACGAGATGTTCATCCACCACGAGGACGTGCGCCGCACCCAAACCGGTTGGGTACCACGCACTCTCGATCCTGACACCGTCGCCGCGCTGCGCAGGCCGCTGGCGATGATGGCGCGGCTGACGATGGGCAAGGTGCCCGCCCAGGTGACGCTGATGACGCCCGATGGCCAGACGGTGGCCACGGTCGGCCAGGGCCCGCAGCTCACGGTCACCGGCGATGTCGGGGAGCTCACCATGTTCGTCGCCGGCCGCGACGAGGCTCGACTGACGTTCTCCGACGCGCAGGCCGCGCAGGCGGTCCGCGCGGCGCGCCGAGGTTTGTGACGGCGGGGCGCGTAGCCTGGCCGCATGTCGCTGAAGGCGAAAGTCGCCCTCGCCGTTGGACTTCTGCTGTCCGCTGCCGTCCTGGCCGCCTGCGCCACGACCATCGAGGGTGATCCCGTCGCGTCCAACGGATCACCGACCGAGCCGAGTTTTCCGACCAGCAGGCCGACCCGGACGTCGACGCCCACGACGACGTCCGCGGTACCCCCGACCGGTCAAGCACCGGGCGCGACCACGTTGGACCCCGACGCATCCGGCTATGTGTTCATCGAAACCAAGTCGGGTAAGACGCGCTGCCAGATCTCTGCCGACGAGGTCGGTTGCGAATCACCGTTCGACGACTCGATCGAAGTGAACGGCATGCCCGCCAACGGCGTGCGGATCACCGCGGGGGGCAGCATGACCTGGGTCGTCGGCAACCTCGGCAACATCCCCGCCGTCACCCTGGACTACCAGACGTATCACGCGCTCGGCTGGACCATCGTGGCGACCAGCGACGGAACCCGGTTCACCAACGAC
>CAZOIX010000304.1:5341-5589 GCA_964579685.1 uncultured Mycobacterium sp. | reverse complement strand
CTGGTGGCATGTAAGCGCGATGTCGGTGCCGCGGTGCTGGCCGCGTACGTCTACGGGCTCGACAACGCCCGGCTGTGGTCGAATCTGGACTGCGCGCCGTCCAACGAGACACTGGTCAAGACCTTCCAGCCCGGCGAGCAGGTGACGACGGAAGTGACCTGGACCGGGATGGGCTCGGCACCGAGCTGTCCGCTGCCGCGTCAGCCGATCGGACCGGGGACGTACAACCTCGTGGTCCAGTTGGGCAA
>CAZOIX010000304.1:0-5331 GCA_964579685.1 uncultured Mycobacterium sp. | reverse complement strand
CTCGGCGACCGTGCCGTTCATGCTCGCCCAACCCGCGCCCGCACCGCCGCCGGGAGATGCGGCACCGCCGCCGCCTGCGGTGGGCTAAGCCAGCCGGTCGGCGATCGTCGATTCGGCCAACTGCGAGAGCCCTTCTCGGATGTGGCGCGCCCACATCGACCCGATGCCCTCGACGCTCTGAAGGTCTGACGCGCTGGCCGCCAGCAGTCCCTGCAGCGAGCCGAAGGAACGCACCAGCAGGTCGACGTGGGCGAACTGCAACCGCGGAATGCCCGCCATGGCCCGATAGCCACGCGAACTCATCGCGGAATCCTGTGCCTCGGCCGTCGAGGGGTAGCCAAAAACCCTTGCCAGAGCCGTGAAGTCGAGAAGTTCATTGTCGGAGAGCTGGTCCAGCTCCTCCAAGGTCGCACTCACCTGCGCAGCGGATGGCGGATCCGGGTTGGCGTGATAGTCACGCACGATGAGCTCACGCGCGGTGTCGTTGTCGCCGACGAGTTCCTCCAGCTGCAATTTCAGCTGGCGCCCGTCAGTGCCGAGTTCGACCACATCGGAGTCGATCTCGAGGCTGATGCGACGCACCATCTCCAGTCGCTGCACCAGTGTCATCACGTCGCGCAGCGTGACGAAGTCCTCGATCTCCGCTGTCGACAATTGCCTACTGACCTCGTCGAGACGGGTCTTGTAGCGCTCCAGCGTGTCGATGGTCTGGTTGGCGCGCGACAGGATGGTCGCCGAGTCGGGGATGACGTGACGCTCCCCTGCGACGTAGACGGTCACGATGCTCATCGAATGACTCACCGAGATCACGGGATACCCGGTCTGGATCGCGGTGCGCTCCGCGGAGCGGTGCCGGGTGCCCGATTCTTCGGTGGGGATCGACGGATCAGGCACCAGCTGGACATTGGCCCGCAGGATGCGGCTGCCGTCGCTGGACAGCACGACGGCTCCGTCCATTTTCGACAGCTCGCGTAGTCGCGTTGGGGCGTAACGGATGTCGAGCGAGAAACCGCCGTCGCAGATCGCCTCGACACTGTCGTCGTAGCCGATGACGACCAGGGCGCCGGTGCGGCCGCGCAGGATGCGCTCGAGGCCGTCGCGCAGTGCGGTCCCAGGGGCCAGTCGGGCGATCGTCTCGCGCAGGGTCGGCCGGGCCAGCGGCACAACGGTGCGGCCTGACCGCCCACCCGCTTTCACGGCCATGGTTCCCTCCCTAGGACTGGCCGTTATTCTGCGCGATCTCCCGTAGCACCCGCAATGCGGCGCCGATGTCGTCTGCCGGCATGGCGCGCAGGCCGGCGGGCACGGTCGTCACCCCGGGCGGTACGACGGCTGAGGTGAAGCCCAGCCGTGCGGCCTCGGCCAGGCGTCGGTCCATGCCGGTGACACGGCGTAGATCCCCGGCCAGGCCGACTTCGCCGATTGCCACCGCCGTGGCGGGCATGGGCAGGTCCATGCACGACGACGCCATCGCCAGAGCGACCGCAAGGTCGGCGGACGGATCGGTCAGCCGCATCCCACCGACGGTGGAGAGGTAGATGTCGTTGACGCCGACAGGTAGTTTGGCCCGCTTCTCCAGCACCGCGGTGATCATGGCCGCGCGTGACGAGTCGATACCGCTGACCGCCCGCCGCGGTGAGCCGGTCGCAGGCGAACCGATCAGTGCCTGCACCTCGCCGATCAACGGCCGCTTACCGTCGAGCGCGACGGTGACGGCGGTACCCGAAACCGGTTTGGGCCGCTGATCGCGAAACAACCCCGAGGGGTCGGATACACACTCGATTCCGTTGTCGTGCAAGAGAAAACAACCAACCTCATCGGCGGCGCCGAAGCGGTTCTTGACGCCGCGGACCATGCGAAGCGACGACTGGCGGTCGCCCTCGAAGTGAAGGACGACGTCGACCAGATGCTCGAGTGAGCGGGGCCCTGCGATCGCCCCGTCCTTGGTGACGTGGCCGACCAGAATCATCGCCACGCCAGAGGTTTTGGCGGCCATCGTCAGTGTCGTCGTGATCGCGCGCACCTGGGTGACACCGCCCGTGACACCGTCGGCCTCCGTCGTCGACATGGTCTGCACCGAGTCGATCACGACGAGGCTGGGCCGCACCTCGTCGATGTGGCCGAGCGCCATCTGCAGATCCGATTCGGCGGCCAGGTAGACCTCGTCGTGCGTACAGCCGGTGCGTTCGGCCCGCATCCGGATCTGGCCCGCCGACTCCTCACCCGACAGATACAACGACCGCTTGCCCGCCTGCGCCCACCGGTGCACGACCTCCAGCAGCAGCGTGGACTTCCCGACCCCCGGCTCACCCGCCAGCAGCGTCACCGAGCCGGGGACCACCCCGCCGCCGAGGACACGGTCCAGTTCGGTGATCCCGGTGTCGAAGTGCTTGGTGTGGCCGGGGTCTATCGAGCTGATCGGGACCGCAGGCGATACCGGTGCGACCGCACGCCGCATCGACGAACCGTTGACGGCGGCCAGCACCGCCACCTCGTCGACCGTGCCCCAGGTGCCGCATTCCGGGCAGCGGCCCACCCACTTCATGGTGACGTGGTGGCATTCCGAGCAGCGGTACTGGGAACGCGGCTTTGTGCCACCTTTAGGCATGAGGTGACGGTAGCTGCCGCAACCGACAGAAACTCCGTGCTGACACCCGTGTCGCCGGGTTCGGGGTCAGTGCCCCCCGCCGCCGCCCGAGTGGCCTGCGGCGCCGGCTTCTTCGCGCCGCGGGCTCTCGCCCGCCGAGATCGGCACGGCGAACGTGCCCTCGCCGCTCTTCTCGAACGTGAAGGTGAAGTTGTAGGTCAACCCGTTGGTGATTGGCTTCGACAAGGCCACCGTCGCCTCAGCCGCGTCCGCGGTCTCGACGCTCTCCAACGCTGTGATTTGCCCGTCGGGGGCGCCGACGACCAAAGTGCCGTTCGCAGGCAACGCGGTATCGCCGCTCAGTGTCACCGTTCCGACGTCGGAGGTGATCGACACCAGCTTGTCGTTGACGTCCGGTGAGTCGTTCGAGGCCACGAACAGCAGTTCGACCTCACTGCCCGGCTGGACGTAATCGGAGGTCTGATTGACCCGCAGGTGAGCGTTGCGCACCGCGATCTTGCCGATATTCGCGCTGGTGCCGTTGACCGCGGCCTCCTGGGTGGCCGTCTGGGACACCTGCCCGGCCCCACAGCCGCTCAGCAGGACAGCCGATGCCAGCCCGCAGGCGGCCAGTTTGAAGCGGTCCACACGTGCCTCCTGCTCGACCGGCGGGGCGACCTAGACACCGGTCGCGGGGGTTCGACTATGGACTGTAGTAGGTGTGCGCGGCCGACGGTAGCTGAGGGCCGACGCGCGGTCGGCAGTTTTGTCGACCGCACCGCCCTGAGGCATGTATTTATCGTGCTGTCAACCCCTAGTCTTCACCTGCAATGCCCCTGACCTGCACCGTTGTTCCACCCCTGTCGGGGCCCCGTGCTAGCATTGACTTGTGAAAGGGGCTCTAATCTGATGATTTTCAAGGTCGGAGACACCGTCGTCTATCCACACCACGGTGCCGCATTGATCGAGGCGATCGAAACCCGCACCATCAAAGGCGAGCAGAAGGAATATCTCGTCCTGAAGGTCGCCCAGGGTGATCTCACCGTTCGAGTCCCTGCGGAGAATGCCGAATACGTGGGCGTGCGAGACGTCGTCGGGCAAGAAGGTCTCGACAAGGTCTTCCAGGTTCTTCGCGCACCGCACACCGAGGAGCCGACGAACTGGTCGCGTCGCTACAAGGCCAATCTCGAGAAGCTGGCTTCCGGCGATGTGAACAAGGTGGCCGAGGTCGTCCGCGATCTGTGGCGTCGCGATCAGGAGCGCGGTCTGTCCGCAGGCGAGAAGCGGATGCTGGCCAAGGCGCGTCAGATCCTCGTCGGTGAGCTTGCGCTCGCGGAGAACACCGATGACGAGAAGGCGGCGACGATTCTCGACGAGGCGCTTGCTGCCGCCTCCTGAACGCCATGACGGGCCTGCCCAGAGTCGGGCTCGGCACCGACGTCCACCCGATTCAGGCCGGTAGGCCGTGTTGGTTGCTCTGTCTGTTGTTCGCCGACGCCGACGGCTGCGCCGGCCATTCCGACGGTGACGTCGCTGCTCATGCGTTGTGCGACGCCCTGCTGTCTGCCGCAGGCCTCGGCGACCTCGGCGAGGTGTTCGGCACCGGACGTCCCGAATGGCGCGACGCCGGCGGCGCGGACATGCTGCGCCACGTGCGGGAGCTGCTGACGACCGAGGGGTATCGCGTCGGCAACGCTGCTGTGCAGGTCATCGGCAATCAGCCGAAGGTTGGTCCCCGCCGGGGTGAGGCACAGAGGTTGCTGTCCGACCTCATCGGTGCCCCGGTATCGGTGTCGGCGACCACGACCGACGGCCTGGGACTGACCGGCCGGGGTGAGGGATTGGCCGCCATCGCCACGGCACTGGTCATTTCGCCCCAATAGTCCCGGTAAGCTGGCCCGTCGTGACCGACCTGCGGCTATACGACACGATGACGGGCGCCGCCCGCGACTTCGTGCCGGTGCGCCCCGGTCACGTATCGATCTATCTCTGTGGCGCCACCGTCCAGGGGCTGCCGCACATCGGGCACGTTCGCAGCGGGGTGGCGTTCGATGTCCTGCGGCGCTGGCTGATGGCGAAGGGCTACGACGTCGCGTTCATCCGCAACGTCACCGACATCGACGACAAAATCCTCAACAAGGCCGCCGATGCCGGCAGGCCTTGGTGGGAATGGGCGGCAACCTACGAGCGCGCCTTCTCGGCCGCGTACGACGCGCTCGGGGTCCTTCCGCCGTCGGCTGAGCCGCGTGCCACCGGCCACATCACCCAGATCGTCGAGCTGATCGAGCGACTGATCGAGCGCGGGCATGCCTATGTCGGTGGCGGGGACGTCTACTTCAACGTGCTCAGCGATTCCGACTACGGAAAGCTTTCGGGCCACCGGATCGATGACGTGCACCAGGGCGAAGGGGTGGCGACCGGTAAGCGCGACGAGCGCGACTTCACGCTGTGGAAGGGCGCGAAACCCGGCGAACCGTCCTGGCCGACGCCATGGGGCCGCGGCCGCCCAGGCTGGCACACCGAGTGCGTCGCCATGTGCGAGGCGTACCTCGGCCCCGAGTTCGACATCCACGCCGGCGGCATGGATCTCGTGTTCCCCCACCACGAAAATGAGATCGCCCAGGCCGAGGCCGCGGGCGATCCGTTCGCCCGGTTCTGGCTGCACAACGGCTGGGTGACCATGGGCGGCGAGAAGATGAGCAAGTCGCTGGGCAACGTGCTGGCCATACCCGCGGTGCTGCAGC